>JAPORK010000338.1 GCA_026710285.1 Endozoicomonadaceae bacterium
TTATACACAAATTTCCAACAAAAATTTCAGATAAACAGAGCAGTAAATGCAGGTAGATTCAGATAATTTCATCAATACTACCCTATCCGCTGGCTGAGCTTGTCGAAGCCCAGCTGCTTTTGGTCTCCGGGCTTCGACAGGCTCAGCCCACGGAGTCCACAGTTGTACGCCTGCAAGACTGGTATATTTGGCAAAAGAAAAACCTTCCAAAGTCAAAACCAAAACCTAAAAAATGTGACTAAGAAACAGCTGAAGGATGGAGTTTTACGGCGCGTCTGATAAAACAAACACCTCATTATCATTATATATAATAACCTACGGCTGGAAACCGAAAGTTCTCTGTGAATGTTGTTACCTAAAACGCTATATCACGTAAAGGTTTCGCAATCAAAGGAAATTCAGCAATTACTTTCTGGTCCATCGTCAATAATTTAGTACCAAAGTCCATTGCCAGCGAAATATATTCACAGTCGTATGCTGAACAATTACTTTGATTTACGAGAGACAAAACATTCAGAGAGTGAATATCATATTCATTACCAGACATTAATGCTTCAGCTTCATTTTGTATCTGAAGAGCTTTATTGTAAGTGATAAGCTTTTTTCTAAGATACAAGGCTAAAACATTTCTAAACTCGCTACGCCAAAGATAAGGTGCTATCCAAACGGGATCATTCTCAAGAAGTTTCTCTGCATGTGGTGTATATTTTGTTGGCAGGTACAAATAAACAAGTATGTTAGTATCGACAACAATCATGATCTGCCTTCATTGATTGCATTCTGAATATCATCAATATCAACCGGGCTGGCATCAATCCCATTGCGTAGTTCTCTGGCACGCTTAATACGCTCAGAAATGTTTACCCGTTTAGGCAGGAACATCTGTTCAAGACAATAAATTAACTCACTATTTATGCTTCTGCGGTGGGCAGAAGCTGCCTCTTTAAGCTTTTTATACAGGGGTTCAGGTATATTTTTAACCGTAATAGCTGGCATTGTGTAATCCCCAAAAAATGTCATTGGTTTTATTGTGGTTGCATAATGCAACCTTGTCAACCTGTAAATCTAACGAGCAAATCAGAGGCATCTACAGTGCATCTGGCTCAGATGCTACACACAAAAAATCCATACAACAAAAGAAGTATACAAATTAATCTGTTAAAGTTCATAGTGGAATGTTGCCTGAGCATCGTTGTTCCGGACGGTTAGCATGAAGGTGGTGCTCCACACTGTTTGCGATGTTTTTCAGTCCGGCAGCAGCCGGTTTGTTTGCCATCGTCAATTGGGGTTTTAAGCCCTTCTTCTGCAACCTTTGTTTGTTTACAGGCTGGTAGCTTTGAGGTCGCTTGTTACAAGCCTGGCGTCAATTACCATGGTTATTCTCAAGTTACACTTGTGTATACCTTATGTTAATTTCATCCATATTATGTGTTAAAGTCAAAATGCAACCAATACGTACAGCAGATTAATTTTCTGCTGATACTCCAAATCAACCATTTATAAAAGTTCTCATTTCCTGAGGGAGTACTTATGAAAGCAATTGGGTATAACAAAGCCGGTCCTATTACCGAACCAGATTCACTTGTTGAGTTTGAAACAAATAAACCTGCCTTGCGTCCACATGATCTGCTTGTCGAAGTGCATGGAATTTCGGTAAATCCAGTCGATGTGAAAGTTCGTATGTCATCAGAACCAAAAAATGGTACAAAAATTATTGGCTATGATGCGGCTGGTATTGTACGTGAAGTTGGTGATAAAGCCAGACGCTTTAAAGTGGGCGGTGAAGTTTTTTATTCCGGTGATATAACCCAACCCGGAACAAACTCTGAATTCCATGCTGTTGATGAACGTATTGTAGGAAAAAAACCACAGTCATTAGGATTTGCTGAAGCAGCTGGACTTCCACTGACATCTATCACAGCCTGGGAAATTCTTTTTGATTGTTTTGCATTTGAAGGGCGTGAGAGTCATGGTAAAAGCCTGCTGATTGTTGGCGTAGCAGGAGGCGTAGGATCAATTCTGATTCAGCTGGCTAAAAAGCTTACCGGTCTGACCGTGATTGCCACTGCATCCCGTCAGGAAACAATTGACTGGGTAAAGAAAATGGGCGCCGACTATGTGATAAATCATCGTGAACCGCTGGTGGAACAGGTTGATATGCTCGGTCTTAAGCCTGAATTTGTAGCATCGTTGAATGGCACAAAGGACCACTTTGAACCCCTCGTTGAACTCATTAAACCCCGGGGACACATTGCATTGATTGATGATCCGAAAAATATTAATATCCAGCTAATTAAACCTAAGGCGCTGAGTTTTAGCTGGGAGTTTATGTTTACACGCAGTATGTTTGCAACAGATGATATGGAAAAACAGCATGACTTGCTAAATCGGGTTTCAGAGTTGATCGACGCAGAAACGTTAATTTCTACAGTAAGAAACAACCTGGGTGCTTTAAGTGCTGAAACACTTAAAGAGGCACACATTCAACAAGAGAGCGGAAAAGTTATTGGGAAGAATGTATTAGATGGATTTGAGCAGTAATTGACATAATCAATCTTTTGATGACTGTCTTTGTAATTTAGGTTTTCCTTAGATCTTTACACAAGCTTCTGTTTTTTCCTGAATTAAAAAGAGGTAATGAAAAAACCTGATAGCAACAACATATAACAAACCGTCACTAAAAGTTGTATTGACGTTTAACCTAAAAGTTAAATATTAAATGAAAAATAAAATCTATATCTACTTGAAATTTTTTTAAATGCTCCCAATTAAAAGAGCAACACAATAAAAATTAACTTCCCTCAAGTGGAGATTTTATGGAAGATAAAAACACTTTTACCATCGGTGAAATTGTACAGCTAAAGTCTGGTGGTCCACCTATGACAGTTAGCAAGGCTATCACCAACCTTGATGATAAGTTCAGCGATGATTATCGGTGTCAGTGGTTTGATGCAAAAAAGCTTAATAGCGGTGTTTTTTCCGGAGACTCACTGGTTAAAGAATCAGAATAATTAAAATCTGTTTTCGTATGAATGCAGTCCGGCTCTGAAAGACAGGGCTACCTCCATTAGGATGATGTTGTTGACTTCATAATCAAATAATGCCAAAGCACTATTGCGTGAAAATATGTGTGGAATAAAGCTTATCATTGACTGACATGTCACCGTTTATAGTTATAGGAATAAAATAATAATATAGATAAAATTAAAGATAAACTCATTCAGGTATATAAGGAGAATAAACTTTTTGAATTCATCCAGGAATTTAATGGCCAGAATGAACAAGATAATAAACTTCTGTCTAAAGCTTTAACGAAAGCTCACAACAACAGAGATTTTGATCTGATAGCTATTTTTGGAAATTTCAAAAACACTTCTGTTAATCATGATTTTTTTTTGATAATACATGAGCTGAAAAAAGTTTTACCAGATTTAAATGCTTCAGTAATTGATGTAGCTAATTGCGTAAAACATTTAACATTAGAAGCAGATCAGGATCTGTTTGCCGCTATGCTTTTGTCGCCCTTCAAAATATTTTGTGAAAAAGATTCTGAAAGACCTAAAGCACTATTAGAATATGCATTAACTGAAGTTGATAAAGATTTCGATCACTTGTCAACTGCTATTGAAGCGGGTACTAATATTGATAAAACGACATATACCAACAAGGCTATTGAGTTACTAAAAAATGAAAATGACCTGATAAAACAAAGAGCAATATTTGCTTTAGGCAAAATAAGCTACCAAGACAAAATGCTATTGAAGCGTGTAGCACTAGCTGTTAAAGAAGCATCTGCTTCTTTAACAGATGACGTTATCTTAGCAACATCTATGCAATCACTATTTGATATTGTTATTCAAGACAAGGATTTAGAGAAAATATTTCTGAAATTTCTAGATGATCATTCAGAACACCTTAATGAACACTATATTCATACTGCTGCACAAATACTTTTTAGTGATGAAACAAAAACATCTCCTGCTATTGAACAGCAATTGTTAGACATATGTTGTCATACTGAGCCTGAGAATAAAAAGACTATAGGTTATATTGACTGTGCATTAAAAAATATATTAAAACGAAAAAACTTTGATGCTTGCGTTAATTTCTTAGAATGTTTTTTTGAGTTAAGCAATTATAAATTATCAGTGAAGCATTTTGATAATTTTGTTTGCGAATTAAACAAGCATAAAGATACATATTTATCATCACTGTTAACCAGGTGGTTGCTATCGAAAAATCTTTATCTTGGAAAGTTTAGTTATGATCTTATCATTATTAATAACTTCAACCATGGGGCTACAATAAGCTTTGATAGATCCTGTTTCCCTAACGATAGCCAGAAGAGGGTGCGCCTGTTTCTGACTCGTAAAGCTGTTGGTTGGTTTTTTCAACACCCCCAAATAGTAATGAGTTTAATTGAGTCATTGATGCCTGATATGACTGAAGAAGAGCTGACTGAAGTCCAAAAATTAATCTTTCACCCTCTGTGCATCAGTTACCCCGACTGCATCCCAAAACGAATAGAAGAATTAAAAAAATCCTCACAAGATAAAGTAGCTAAAACAGCTGCTAACATTTTGTCTGATTACGAAAATTATCAGCAATCGGTAAAAGCAGCGCTCGCTGTTAATGAGCTAAAACCAAGCGAGCAAAACCGACACACATACCGGAAACACCACAATAAACTAATGAAGGAATCCATCGAGCAAGCTGAAAGCAAATCAATTATATCTTTGTTTGCATGCAATAAACTAACTTTACTATATGGCAACAAGTCTGTTTACTACATCCATCATGACGATAAAAAAATAAGACAAGAAGTACCGCTTCACGAAATAAACCATTCATTTGAGTTTGCATCACTGCACAACATTGATCCTCATGGTTTAGAAAATATTATCTTGCAGCTTAGAGCAGAAGGTTGTACGTCATGAAGTTGATAATAAAACAATACTTAGTATCTTTGAAAGAGCGTGGCGAACTTGATGTTTTACTGCCTTATTTGTTATCTCAAATGGGGCTCATCGTTTTTTTAAAACCTGGTGTTGGTAGCAGGCAATATGGAGTGGATATTGCTGCTTTTGGTAAACTTCCGGGAGATTCAAAAAATAAAGTTTACCTGTTTTCAGTAAAATCAGGTAATGTGGGCAGAAAAGACTGGGATGGTGGTAATCCACAGGATTTGCGACCATCGATAAATGAAATTATTGATGTTTTTATTCCCGGATGTATTCCCGCCGAATATAGGGAACATCCTGTTGAAATTTGTTTGTGTTTTGGTGGTGAAATAAAAGAAGAAGTACGATCAAATGTTAGCTTATTCACAAAGCAGCAAACGACAGACAAATTAAGCTTTTCTGAGTGGAATGGTGACAGGCTGGCTGCATACATTGAGCAGTATATGTTACGTGAAGAATTACTGCCTGAAAATTGTCAGGGCTTACTCCGCAAGTCATTAGCGATGATTAATGAACCCGACAGCTCATTTGAGTATTTTAGTCAGCTGGCTATTAATCTTACTAAAACTGATGATTTAAAGCCAAAACAAATACTAACCAGAATCCATCAGCTATACCTTTGCTTGTGGATTTTGTACTCCTGGTGCAGAGAAGAAGACAATTTAGAGAGTGCATTGTTATCTGCTGAGTTTACATTACTAAATGCCTGGGAAGCTGCAAAATTTGCCTTTGGTAAAAAAAACAAAATGTCAGATTCCGTATTAATGGCTTTACACTCGGCTCTTAGCTTGAATCTGCAAATATCAACTCAATATGTTGAAGATAAAATAATTCCTCATACAAACACCCTCTATGCTCTTTCGCATGCTGTAAGACCTTCTTGTGCAGTCGATGTGAACCTGAAATTATTTGATGTACTGGGCAGATTAGCTCTTTGCGGTTGTTGGTCGTACTGGTGTTTAAATGAATTCACAGAGAACGATGAAAGTAACGAACAGGCTAAGCTGCTATCCCAGGCTGTTGCCAGGCACCAAGAAGCTATTAAAAAGCTTATTGTGAACAATCCAATATTATTTACCCCCTATAAAGATGAACAAGCAATTGATCTGGCTTTAGCTATCTGGTTTTTATCTTTAGATCAAAGGCACTGGGAAGATATTAACTCATGGCTAACAAGGATGTCTTATAAAATTTATTACATGTTTAAGAAACATGGCAAGTATCCTGCCACCATCAGTAACTATGCAGAATTGATAGAGCATCCGGTCGATCAAACTGATGAATATCGCAAAAAGGTTACTCAAGGCTCAATTTTATATCCTTATATTTCTGCATTCTCGGCAATAATGGGATTTGAAAAACCCTATAAACTCATTAAAAAATTGAAGGAAGATTTTTTGTCTCACTGTAATTTTCAGATATTTTTTTTAGATGACTCATCTGAAAAACATTTTTATCGATCTGATAAAATGCACGGTACAACGTTATCTAACGTATGTGTAACAGAAGAGCCTGATGACTTGATAGAGCAGTTGGTTAATGAATGTAAGCAGTCAAATCAGATTTATGCAATGAGTGCTTATTTTTCATTTTGGCCAATCATATTGACAAGATGCAAGCATTATCGTTTACCAGTGCCCATAAATTTTTTAATTGATACTCATAAACAAAGAAAAGAGCGGGAAGAAAATAAAACTTCAAGCTGTGAAGAAGCATAAGCAGAAATATCTTATCAATACAATACCAGAGATTCAACATCGCATCACTCACTCTGATGTGATGTTACACGTTTAACAGACATCTGAGTAATTATGAAATTAAGACCAACAATAATCGAACAAATATATAACGAACTTAATTTAGGGCATTTTTGCCAAAATGATTTCCTCATTGAATTTAACGCTAACAATACATTGGTTGATATATGTTTTCGGGGAAATAAAAAATACAGATTTTATATCCATGAAACGTATAGCAGACAAGGAATATTCAGTATTATGAGAATGTTGAATTGTGATGCAAGAGAGATCATTGAAAGTTATCAGGAGCCAGGGGAATATAATATTTCTCAACATGTGAGGCATGACAATTTCAATTCTGCAGTCGGAGACATCTCAAAATGGACTATGAGAATAAGGGAGGATATAATAGCGCAAAGGTTTTTTTCTGCTCCGCATGCTGATGATTTAATAGAGTTATTTCAAAAACAAATTGATGAATCTGTTAAGGATGAAGAAGAGTACTTTACCAAAGAAGAAGAATCTAAACTTTCACAAAAACTTGAAGCTTTGCAGAAAAGGGTCTCTGAATTAGAAGAAAAATATAATCTTGAAAAAGAAAAAGCCAATGAAGTGAAGGATGCAATATCCAGTAGTAAATCTGATATAAACATATACCCAAAGGGGATCTGGTATAGAACATCAGCAAATAAAATTATAAATGCACTGAAATTAGCATTTAAAAATAAAGAGGTGAAGGCAATGCTTTTGGAGGTAACAAAGGAATATATCTTAAAAATGATAGGCATAAACAAGTAGTTCCAGGTGGTGCTTACAGCACACCTAAACCAGATCAAGGATACGCTGGATCAAAAAAATAAAAAATATAATAAATACTCCATCAGACAAATCATTGAACTGTTAGAAAGCCTGGAAATAATTACAAGCTCTGACAGAGCTGCGCTACAAGAAGCCATGAATATTAGAAATAGTGTTGTTCATGACCGGCATCAACTTCCACCAGAAGTTGCGCTGGAAACTAAAAATATACTCTGTAGCATCCGATATTTCCGCGATCTTACTCATTGATTATTTAAATATAAAATAGTTATGA
>JAPORK010000336.1 GCA_026710285.1 Endozoicomonadaceae bacterium
GACAGGCTCAGCCCACTGGTTTATGCCAAAAAGACTGGTATTCAGTAGCAAGCAATCTGCCAGGATAAAAATCAGAGCCTGAAAAATGTGACTAAGAAACAGCCCTAAAGGAAGGGGATTCCTCCTGCAAAACGCTCATGCCCGAGCGCAAAAAAATATAGCCTGCCCGGGCATAGCTTTTTACGTATGACAACTGTTCAGTGAGCAGAAGTATTCTTAAGTACTTTATCTTTTTGCATATCATTTTCAAGATATTCAATAATACCAGAGCTACGTTTAATATTATTTTTAATTATCCGTTTGATTAAATCCGGACAACCAAAAACGTCTAATTTTTTTCTGGCGCGTGTAATTCCTGTATATAATAGTTCACGAGTTAGTAGAGGCATATACTTATCTGGTAATACAAGTACAGTATGTTCAAACTCTGACCCTTGACTTTTATGTACTGTCATTGCAAATACTGTTTCATGCGGTGGTAAGCGACCCGGAATAATCCAGCTAATGGAACCATCCGGCATAATAAAGGCAACACGTAGTTTATTTTCCTGATCATAGAGCGTAATACCTATGTCACCATTATAGAGTGACAGCGCATAATCATTACAGGTAATCATGACGGGTCTTCCGGGATACCAAAGACTCTGTGTTGGTGGGAGTAATTTTTTCTGCACCAACATATAAAAGACACTGGAATTTATTTTCTGTACACCAAATTCTCCATTGTGAAGAGCACATAACAATTGAAATTCATTAAAACGCTGATGAATCTCAGCCACAGATTTTTGTTGCTTAATTGCCTGAAGATAAGGCGTATAACCGGTGACTGTCAATGATAATAAAGATTGCTGTATATCGTCTTGCTTATGCAATGTAATATCAGTAAATATCTGTTGCTGCGTTAGCTGGTTGAGTGCTGTTACATCACCTGTATTAATTATTTGGGCTAAACGGGCAATACCTGAATCGGCTTTAAAGCGATAACTTTTTTTAAGTAAGCAGATATGATTTTCAGGTCTTATTTTATCGGTATCATCACCTGCTGCTGTTTTACAGGGCAAGGTTTGTAAGCTGGTATCTCCGGTTAGTTGTTGTAGCTGTGCTAATTTAGTCGATGTATAAGGACGGCTAGCAAACTGACAGAGATCGCTAAATACACTGCCGGTCTCTACAGGGGAGAGCTGATCTTTATCACCCAAAAGAACAAGTTTTGTCGTAGCAGGTAGTGCTTCCAGCAGACTGGTCATCAGAGAAAGATCAATCATTGAAGCTTCATCTACGATTAACACATCAAGATGTAACGGATTTTTTTTATTATATTTGTAAGTTGTTTTTCCTAATCTGGCACCTAATAAACGGTGCAGTGTAGAAGCTTTTTGTGGAATAGCCTGCTTAACCGATAAAGCACAGTTTAGTTTTTCACAAGCCTGCCGGACAGAGTCGCTCAAACGAGCTGCTGCTTTTCCTGTGGGAGCTACCATCTCAATAACAAGAGCGTTACCTTTTTCAGCAGATAACTCGGTTAAAAGCGCCATTAAGCGTGTGACTGTGGTGGTTTTACCCGTACCAGGACCTCCACTGATAACAGAAAAAGCAGAAGAGGCAGCAAGTGCAACGGAAACTTTTTGCCAGTTAATTTCATTGGGTTCAGCTTCAGGAAACAAGCGAGTTAAAATATTTTCACACTGCTGTTTATCAATTGCAGTATTAATGTGACACTGCCGGATTAACCAGTTTACAACTGACATTTCACAAACCCAGTAGCGGTGCAGATAAAGACGTCCATGATCTGCAACCAGCGGCGTGCAGGTAGTACCATTACTAACCACAGGCGTTTGTTGCAATGCTGTCAGCCAGTGTTGTGGAAATAATCCAACGGATTCAAGTAAATCATTGTGCAGATTACGTGGTAAATTAAACAGCGTATTTTTTCTGCCTGTAAATCTATCCAGAGAGAGACAGCTATTCCCAAGACCGGTTTCAAAACTGACTAAAGCACCTGCTAATGCCGTTAAGGGTTGTGGATGAAACTGATAAAGCAATTGGGCAAAATGAAAATCAAGCGGACGCAAAATCCTTGCTGCTTTTAACCTTTTGAGCTGTTCTTTGGTTGGCTGGTTTTTAAGTACAAGCTCTTCTGGTTGATCGGTTTTAGTTTGAGAAGCATCCACTAACATTCCAGCACTCCTTCTGCAAATAAATGATCCAATTTTTCAACAAATTCAGCTTGTGGGCGGGTAAAAAACACACCGGGTGACCCGATATTTTGTTCAGGTGCTGCGCGCATACCGCGTAAAAAAAGATAAAACACACCGCCCATATGTGTATCATAAGTATAGTTTTTCACCCGCTGTCGTAACAGACGATGCACGGCTAACGTATATAACTGATATTGAAAGTCATAGCGGTGAGCTTTCATTGCCGCAGATAAATTTTCACCGCTATAATCCTGCAATGTATCTCCAAGGTAGTTTGATTTATAATCCAGAATGTAATAACGGTTATCAAAGACAAAAACAAGATCAATAAAACCTTTTAGCATACCTTTGACTTTTTCAAAGGAAAGTGGTGTTGATTCTCCTTTAAGCGTGTCATATTCACTGATAAGCCGGTTAAGTGTGGTTGCATCCAGTGCAGACAGTGGCATATAAAACTCAAGCTCTGCATATTTTTTGTTATCACTAATTTGACGCAAATAAAAAGGTGTCTGTTTATCATGACCATAAAGCGGTGCATTCAGTACATCAACAACCAGCTGTTCAAGGGTTTGCTGCCACTCAGGATCAAAACCATAGTGCAGCAATAACCGACTGATATGCTCAGAAGGCGACTGAATATTTAACTGATCAAAGCTTAAATTTTCAAACAACGAGTGTAAACACGTTCCTGCATGCGCACCTTTGGGAAAGGTAAAAATCGTTCTTTGCGGGAGTTGCTCCGGTAGTTTAATATTTTGAGGATCAGTGACTTGCTGTTGTATCGCATGCGCTGCCACAGACATACTACTGTGATGCGGTGTTAAGCCACTATAGCTGGATACGCGCCAGTTATTTTCAATAAGACGATTAAAAGGCAACACTGAAAATGATTGTTTATCGGTTGTATCCGGTGCAGTATAAGGGCTGGTTTGTGCTAATAATTCTACCGGCTTAAACTCAATCAGTTGCGGATTCTGGCACCATGCCCGTTGCACTATACCGGGTAACGCTTTTGCCTCGATGGCTTCAGTGATATTAAGCAGATGACCAATGGCTGTCTGATTAATCTGTGTTTTCGTCTCTTTTTTACCAAAGTTACCGGTTCTTACCGGTGCAATACCCAGATAACAACGATAGACTGACCGGGTTATTGCCACGTAAAAAAGACGCACATCTTCAGCTAAACGTTCTTTTTCAGCCAGGGTATAACTCTTTGCATTGTCAGTAAAATCAAGGGTTGGTTTATTATCTGGTTCTTCGTGAAAAAAGCAGCCCTGACCACTTTTTTTTGCCTGTTTCCAGTCGCACATATAAGGAACAAAGACAACCGGATACTCCAATCCCTTGGCTTTATGAATAGTAATGACTTTAACCAGATTTTTATCACTTTCCAGATTCAGCTGATGGGCAGGATCATCATGACTACCCTGAATACGCAGCCACATCCAGTGCAGCAGGGCCTGTTGGGAATCCAACTGTTGTGACGCAAAAGATAACAGATCACCCAGATGAATGACATCTGTCAGTTTTCTTTCGCCAAAGGGTTGTTCCAGTAATGATTTAGCAATATGACGCTTAAAGAGTAAGCGCCGGACCAGCGCCAAAACACCATTTTTTAACCAACACTGGTGATACTCATAAAATTCTTCAAGAATTTTTTCCCATGTTCGTTCATCTTCCGTAAACTGATTGAGCTCACTGGCATCAAGTCCAAACAGTGCCGTTGCGATAGCTGCCCATACCAACCGTTCATTTTCATAAAACAGACAGGCTTTTAATATACGATAAAGATCTTTTGCTTCCTGTGTAGTGAAAACACTATTTTTTTCACTCAGATAAACGCTGAGAATACCCACATCTGCCAGTGCCTGACGAATCATCTCTGCCTGTTTACCGGTTCTGACTAAAATAGCAATGTCACTGGCAGCTAATGGTCGCTGTTCCTGTGCTTCGTGAATCATGCACTGTTTTTGATCTGCAAGCGAAAGAAGACGTTTAATTTCTTCCGTCGTAATCTGGGTCATTACCTCAGCATAAGTACCTTTATTAACCGGATGATCATCAGCATCCTGATACCACAACGTAATGGCTGAAGTGCGCTGTGATTCTGTCTGTAAAAACCGTAAATGTGCATCAGGTGCTGCCTGTGTTGGTGAAAAAGGAATATCCTGATTATAAACAAAAGGACTGGCAGAATGTGAAAAAATGGTATTACAGGCATTCACCATGGGCTGAGAAGAACGCCAGTTGGTTGGTAAAGTAAAGCGGGAAAGGGTGTTTCTTCTGGCGTTGATATAAGTAAAAATATCGGCTCCTCTGAAAGCATAGATAGCCTGCTTCGGATCACCAATCATGAATAAACCGGTGTCTCTGTTTTCCTTAGGATAAATAATGTTAAAAATATCATACTGGACCGGATCGGTATCCTGAAACTCATCAATAATCGCAACCGGAAAGGCATTACGAATGGTCTTTCTGAGCAGAATATTTTGCTTATGTTTTACTGCACGACTGAATTTTGTTAACAGATCATCAAAACTTAACGTCTTTTGTTGTTCTTTTAGCAGGCGAAACCGTTCTCTGATACCGGTTAAAGCCTCCTTAAAAAAGATGTCTTTAAAGGTGTCAGGCAGTGAAACTGCTGCATCAATTGCCTGAAAAACAGGGTGATCAGGTAATGATCCATTTTCTTTAACCTTTTTTTTAAATGCAGTTAAGGTGAATTTTTGCAGTTGCTCTGGCGGTTGGTCAGCATCACTTTCGACCCACCCGGTTACTTTTTCAATCCAGTTGGCAACATTTCTTTTTGTGTAACTGCGTTTACAAAGATCAGAGCGGGCAATTAAATCAGCAAGCTCATCTTTTACTGTTAGCCATAAGCGTTTCACTTCTGCGGTTGTTGTTTTGATTTGTTCAGAACGGGTCTGTCTGTCCGGTAAAGGATGCAGCAACAGCTGAAGATCTGTTCTGCTGATCCATGGTCGTAAATCCTGCAATAATTTTTCTGGTCCTGACCAGTAACGGTTAATTTCTTCTGCCTGTTTACTATCAACACTCGCAGACCACAAACGCCAAAAATCATTTGTTGCCTGTTGTAATAAATTATTCTCTTCGGTGGTTAAGGTAAAATTAAATAGTGTACCGCTTTCAAAAGCATACTGATTAAGCATACGATGACAAAAACCATGAATAGTAAATATACTGGCTTCATCCATCTGCCGTTCTGTAAAAGTCAGTATTGCAGTGGCTAATTCGTGATCAGAAATATCCTGTAACAACTGATATAACAACGGGTCTTCATCTTTTGCCGGTGCATTTTGTTTACCTGAAAAAACCTCCAGTGCCGTATGGATACGCTTGCGAATACGCTGTCGCAATTCTCGTGTGGCAGCATCAGTAAAAGTAACGACCAGAATTTCTCCGGGTTTTAATGGTTTTACTGTTTTGACTGTATCACCACTATGACCGAGCACCAGACGCAGATAAAGGTTGGCAATTGTATAGGTTTTGCCTGTACCTGCACTGGCCTCAATCAGTCTGTGACCATGCAAAGGAAAGGTAGTTACATCAAGATTTACCGGTAAAACAGCCGATAAATCCACTTGGTTGTTATGCAGTGAAGCTTCCTTCTCCACAGTTACTCTCCTAAAAACACAGTGTTGGTTTGATAAATGCAGCGGTTCTCATCGCTTATTGATCTGCAGACAATACTTCTGCTCTATGAACACCAGCATCAAGTGCTTCTTTGACCAGTGCTTCGAAATTGTGTTTTTCTAAAACTTCAAGTGCAGCCTGGGTAGTACCACCTGGTGAAGTTATATGACCTCTTAAAACAGCTGGGTCTTCTTTCATCTGTCTTAACATTTCATAGGCACCTAACCCGGTATGCAATGCCATCTGCTGTGCTGTTTTTAAATCTAAATCACATGCCGTTGCACCTGAAACCAGCACCTCAATAAAACGATAAAACAGTGCAGGACCACTGCCTGCCAACATGGTGGCAATATTATAATCTTTTTCTTCCAGCCAGAAGGTCATTCCTACCGCCGAAAATATTTTTTCTACCTGCTGTTTATCGGTATCAGGTGTATTGGAGCTTGCGCATAAACTGGAAATACCGCAACCTGTTGCCACAGGTAAGTTGGGCATGACTCTGATAACCGAAAGGTCACTGTTACTAAAATCAGACAGTTGTTTTACGGTTATACCAGTTGCAATACTCGCAAGCACTGGTTTTTTATTCTTAAACAGTGGTGATAATTGCGCTAATACAGACTTTACCATCGCAGGTTTTACACACAATATGATGATATCTGCTTTTTCAGCAGCTTCAACGTTATCGGTTGTTATGTTTATTTGATGGTTAACTTGCAGCTGTTCCAGCGCTTGTTGTGAACGTCTTGCTGCAATAATATTTTCAGCAGGAAAAGAGGTAGCAATTAACCCTTTAATAATGTAGCTTGCCATATTACCGGCACCGATAAAAGCAATAATGGGGTGTTTCATTTTATTATCCTTATTTAAGTGGAAATTAAATTATTATACATCACGTTGTCCAAACAACGCTGTACCAATGCGCACACAGGTGCTCCCTTCTTCAAGTGCAATATCCATATCCTGACTCATTCCCATAGATAGTGTATCAATATTTTGTGCCGGAAACTGCTGTTGCATTTCACAGTACAACGTGTACATTTTTTTAAATTCGTCACGTAATTTTTCTACACTCTGTACAGAAGAAAAATCTGCTGCTGACGGAATAGTCATAATACCTCTTAAAGCAAGATGAGGTAATGTATTAATATAGTCTGCCAGTTTAAAAACATCCTGTTCATTCACGCCGGCTTTGGAAAGCTGTTGGCTGATGTTAACCTGAATACAAATATTCAATGGCTTTTTCGTGGCATTGCGCTGATTATTTAAACGTGTCGCTATTTTTTCACGGTCAACTGTCTGAACCCAGTCAAAGTGCTCAGCAATTAAGTGTGTTTTATTAGATTGTACAGGACCGGTCAGGTGCCAGCAGATATCCTGTAAATCCTTTAGCTGTTCTATTTTTTGTATGGCTTCTTGCACATAATTTTCTCCAAAATCACGCTGCCCTGCATGCCATAGTGTTGCAATCATTGCAGCTGGTTTTTTTTTGCTTACGGCTAACAGGCGTATTGTACCTTTTCGCAATGGTTCATGCAGCTGAGCGGTTGCTCTGTTACAATATTGCTTATTACGACGCTGCTCTTCTGCTTTAATCCGCTGGTAAATTTCAATATAATTTTGTTCAGGGTTCATGGCTGTGAATATTATCAACTGATTGTTATGTTCTGTACAAAGTACGCCTTCTAAGTTTATTAAAGGCTTGTTTGACGGCTTTGAGGTACAAGCTTGACTTCAAAGCGGGATGATTCATTTTATACTTTAATGAGAGACATTCCAATTTGGAAGCAGAATAAATTGAAAATAAACAGATGGTTGTTCTGCGTTAACGATACTTTCTATTAATCATTTTATCAAAACGGTTCTAAACCTTATTGCTATAT
>JAPORK010000118.1:0-6646 GCA_026710285.1 Endozoicomonadaceae bacterium
ATAAACCTTTTCAGGAACTGTACAAGTAAGTTAAAAGCAGAAAAAACAGAATAGAACAAAGTGTGTTTCTTTAGATTTTCCTGCTCTTTGGAATTTTCAGATAGTTTCTAAATTATTTTGTGCTCGTTCCCAGTTTGGGTTTGAGGATGAAGGGATGACAATTATGGTTGGAACACGGAAGCGTTAATATACTGTTTATTTTTTATGCTTTGCAGGCAGTTCTCCATGTGCTGTACAACAGTAAAATAATTAAAAATTTGTCTGTTCAAGTGCCATCTTATATACTTTACCCGTTCAGACAGATTTTGCTGTTATGAGCTATATCTTTTCTTAAATATTATATTGATGGGTTACAGAGAGGAACCTATGTAAAAATATTATTTTGTATCGTTTAAAGCATAGATTTACTTGAACTGTAATAAACTTTTTAGAGGTGATGATAGTGAATAAATCTGAATTAATTAACGTAATTGCAAAAAAAGCTGATATAAAAAAAACAACAGTAGAACAAACATTAAACACATTTATGTCTGTCGTAACCCATACCTTAGCAAATAATGATTCTGTTGTGTTAGCAGGGTTTGGTAACTTCAGTGTTAAAAAACGTGCTAAACGTAAAGGGCGTCATCCTCAAACAGGGGAACCTATTACGATTGCTGCCAGCAAAATCCCCGGATTTAAGGCGGGAAAATCTTTTAAAAATGCTGTCAGATAAATAAGCTTTTTATTAATTGATAAAATAGAGATTATCTTTTTTAATCAGTATTTTTAAACTTTCTTGAGAATCCTGATAAAGAGCATAATTCCCGCATAAGAAGCTTTAGCCATATATTGAGAGGTGTTATTCGGCAGATATTTTTTAAAAGCAGAGTTTTTGGAAAAAAACAGATAAAAACTCTGCTCTTGAAGATAAATTTTACTATCTAAAAAATCAGTGATCTCTTGGTTGTCTTTACACTAATCTAACAGATATTACTGCGTGGGCTTATGAGTTCAAGTTAATATATTGCACAATACATTTTAATAATGAATGGGTCCGAATGACAAGAGTAAAGATGTTGTTATAGTATGAATATTTCAATAAATTGTTCAGTTTTAAGGCTGGAATATCTGTAACTAAAACATAATAAGAAGGCATTTTCCTTTGAGGTCAAAATAGTGCCTGAAGGTTATAAGGCAAGCCTTCAGTGAAACCGGAAGGCTTTAAAAGTATATTTGGTATCAGTAGCTAAAAATATAACACAATATTTTGAAAATGATAACTGATAAAATTGCACCTGCCGGCAATGTTACAACCCATGAAACAAAAATAGTACCGATTACGTTTAAATTTAAGGCAGCAATACCACGAGCCATCCCTACACCCAATACAGCGCCGACAAGTGTTTGTGTCGTAGAGATAGGCAGACCAATACCAGAAGCGATAATTACAGTTATTGCGGCTGAAATTTCTGCGGCAAAACCACGACTGGGTGTTAGTTCAGTAATATTTTCTCCGATGGTAGCAATAACTTTATAGCCATAAGTAGAAAGACCTACAATAATACCTATACCACCCAATATCAGTACTTCTTGGTTAAGCAAGGTATCAGTACCAATAGCTTTACTCTTGATGATTGAAATGACAGCTGCCAGAGGTCCTACAGCATTGGCTACATCGTTTGAACCATGAGCAAATGCCATTGAGCAGGCTGTAAAGACCATCATATATCCAAATAAGCGCTCTACGTTTGAATAAGGTGAATGACCATGACTGCCTGAAAATTTCTGCTCCTTTGTCCTCATTAAAATAACACGTGAAAATGCAGCAATTATAAAACCTACTACTATCGCAATCAAGAGGTTATGTCTATACGCTAAGGTGATACCCACAGCAGGTAAGCCTTCAGAAGTTGTAACCATAGACATAACCACGCCCAGGAAAAATATATAAAATGGGATTCGCCGTCGGGCATTGTCATAAGGAGAGTCTGTATTCAGAATAAACTTCTGAATACTCATAAAGATAATAAACGCAATGCACGATGCAATGATAGGGGTGATAACCCAGCTTCCTACAATCGATAATAATGCACTCCACTTAACAACTTTTGGAGAAATACCTACGGAAGCGAACCCTATAATTGCTCCGATAATGGAGTGTGTTGTAGAAACAGGCCACCCTAAACGAGTTGCTAATGTAAGCCAGCTTCCTGTTGCCAATAGCGCAGAGATCATTCCATAGACCAGCAATTCAGGGTGATCATGTAAAATAGGGATATTGGACTCAAGAATACCCTTGCTGATCTTATTTGTAACTGATCCTCCAGCCAGAAATGCACCAGCAAATTCAAAGATAGCAGCAATAATAAGCGCCTGTTTTAACGTCAGTGCTTTAGAGCCTACAGCGGTACCCATTGCATTAGCAACATCGTTGGCACCTATTCCCCAGGCCATAAAGAAACCAAATATACATGCCAGCACAAGCAGCAGTGTACCATATTCAGTAATAATTAACATTCTGTACCTATTGTTTCAGAGGTTTGTGTTCAGTTATATAATAACGATGAAGACAATACCAAATCATGATAAAGAAAACAAAAATTAATTGCGAATCTAAGTTATTTTATTAAACAAATTTAACGATATTTTTCAGATAAAATAAATAAAAATTTAACCAGTGAAACAATTAATCTTTCTGTGCGGCGTTTTCTTTACTTTGTTTTCATGTTTGTGGCAGCCTTACAATAAGGTGTTAATGCATCCGAATCGTCATTCGGAGGAGTCATCCACTGGTTTAAATATTGCAAATCTTTTACACTGAGAGTTCCGGAAACTTGCTTTAATTTCAAAGTGTTGAGAATGTAATTATAGCGGGAATCCAGGTACTGTTTTTGTGCATTGTAAAGTACCGACTGACTGTTTAATACGTCGATAATAGTACGTGTGCCTACCTGATATCCACTCTCAGTGGCTTTAAGAGAGCTGTCTGCTGATACAATACTCTGACACCAGGCACTGATCTGAGAAATATCTGCATTCACAGTATTGTAATAATTGTGCACATCAATTTTTGCCTGATTGGTTACAAACTCTTCAGTTTTTTGCTTAGCTTCAAGTGCATAGCCCGCTTCTCTGGATTTTGAATAATTGCTCCCTCCTGAAAAAAGTGGAATATTAATATTCAGCGAGGCTGTGAATCCGTTAGCTTTTCTTCTATTGGCTATGCGGGCGGAAGTTGTATTATCTATCTTTTGCTCATAAGAAACAGATCCTGAAAGTGTGGGTAAAAAAGCAGAACGGGCTGCGCTTAGTTCATATTGACTAGCAGAGACATCATCTTTTGCTTTTTGTACCGCCAGATTATAAGAAACTGCCCATTGTTCCCAGGTAGAAAGCTGGTTTGGTATAACAGACTCAGCGGGCATGTTTTGATTGAGTTTAGAGAGCGCTTCAGGGACAGGTTTGTTGGTAAGCAGAGACAGGTTTCCTTTTGCTATAACAATATCGTTTTCAGCCTGAATAACACTAACTTTTGCTGTGTCATAAGCTGCTTTTGCTTCCTGTACATCAGTATTTGCTACCATTCCAACTTTGTAACGCTCTTCAGTTTGATCGAGCTGTTTTTTTACTGCACGCATATGCACTTGTGCAGAAAATTTTTCATCCTGTGCTTTCAACACCGCAAAATAACCGGATGCAATATCGTAAATCAGGTTTTGCCTGGCTATTTCCAGTGTTAATTCAGCCATATGCTTTTTTTTGTAAGCCGCCTTCATATTAAATATATTGGATAAATCAAAAACAGACTGGGTAACAGATGCAGACCAGCCATGTGTGTTCCAGCGGCTTCTTGGATTTTCAGAGTGACCAGGGAAGATACTTTTATTGTAATCAGAGCTTGCACCGGCACTCAGTTGTGGCAACATGGGAGACATTGCCTGTGAAACGACTTCTCTCTCTGCCATAAAGGTTGCCCTTGCTGCTGCAAGCGAAGCATTGTTTTGCAATGCCATCTCATAAATATCCAGCAAACTAACCACGTTTTGCCCTTTAGAATCTGTGTGTAGGTCTGTTAAACTTTGTTTGGTTGTATGCTTTATATTTGAATCATGAGCTTTATTATAAGGGTTATACAGCAAAAACAAATATAGTGCCCCTGTAAAAATTAAGCGCTTCATTACTATTAAACCTTTAAACTATTTTTTTTGGTCAATGTTGCTCTGTAACACAGAAAAAAGCTGTTTTTACAGATCAAAACTATTCAGTTACAGTCCATCATATAATTTCTAATGTCTTAATAAAATAGACTACATTTATTTTGTCAAACCATATCCATATAAAGGTAAAAAGTTTTAATGTTTGCTGGTAGAACTGTCTGTCTTTTTACATATCACAGCACTACATACAAAATTTCAGTTTAGACATTATATCCATAAAGTAAAATATTCAGCCTGACAGGTCAGATTTTTATCTGCCGTGTATAATAACATCTTTTCTTTACAATATAAATAAGTTTTGACATCATCATTAGTAAAATGTGCCATGATACTAACTGTTATTTTTTAAACAGGCTGAGTTTTTTACATTATGAAAAAAGATGCTATGCAAATTTTAAGTGAAACTGCTAAAGCGAGCAATGAGAGTATCTCACCATTTCCTGCATCTGCAAAAAGATACATTACCGGAAGTCGTGAAGATATTCGGGTTCCTGTGCGAAATATTACACTTTCACCGACACCTTCAGCATCAGGTAGCGAGCACAATCATCCGGTTGCTGTTTATGATACTTCCGGTGTTTATACAGATTCAGAGGTTACTGTTGACATTCGTGAAGGTCTGCAAAAAATTCGCAACAGATGGATTGAAGAGCGTAATGATACTGAACAACTTGATACTTTTTCTTCAATGCATACGCGCCATAATCTAAATGATCCCCGTGTAACTGCCCTAAAATTCAAACAGAGTTGTAAACCCAGAAAAGCAAAAGTTAACCAAAATGTCACACAAATGCATTATGCAAAAGCTGGCATTATCACGCCTGAAATGGAGTTTGTCGCTATTCGTGAAAATATGAAAAGACAGACTATATCTGCTGATGCTTTACTTACTCAGCAACATAAAGGTCAGGATTTTGGAGCATCAATACCTAAGGAGATTACGCCTGAATTTGTACGGCAGGAGATAGCACGTGGTCGTGCAGTAATTCCCTGTAACATCAATCATCCTGAGCTGGAACCCATGATCATTGGGCGTAACTTCCTTGTGAAAGTAAATGCTAATATTGGCAACTCTGCGGTAACTTCTTCTGTTGAAGAAGAAGTAGAAAAAATGATCTGGGCCACGCGGTGGGGCGCTGATACAATAATGGATCTTTCTACAGGAAAACATATTCATCAAACCAGAGAGTGGATTATCCGTAACTCTCCGGTGCCTGTTGGTACCGTTCCGATTTATCAGGCGCTGGAAAAAGTGGGCGGTGTTGCTGAAGATTTAACCTGGGATATATTCCGTGACACACTTATTGAACAGGCAGAACAGGGCGTAGATTATTTTACTATTCATGCCGGTGTGTTGCTAAGATACATTCATCTGACTGCTGAGCGCATGACAGGCATTGTCTCCCGGGGTGGCTCTGTGATGGCAAAATGGTGTCTTGCTCACCATAAAGAAAATTTTTTGTATACTCATTTTGAAGAAATTTGCCAAATCATGAAAGCTTATGATGTTTGTTTTTCTTTGGGCGATGGTCTGCGTCCGGGTTCTATAGCTGATGCTAATGATAAAGCACAATTTTGCGAACTTGAAACGCTGGGAGAACTGACGAAAATTGCGTGGAAGCATGATATTCAAACGATTATTGAAGGTCCCGGTCATGTGCCTGTGCATTTAATAAAAGAGAATGTAGACAAACAGATAGCAATTTGTGGGGAGGCGCCTTTTTATACCTTAGGTCCTTTGGTGACCGACATAGCACCTGCCTATGATCATATCACTTCAGCGATTGGTGCCACCATGATTGGCTGGTTTGGAACAGCTATGCTTTGCTATGTTACGCCGAAAGAACATCTTGGGCTTCCGGATAAAGATGATGTAAAAGAAGGGCTTATTGCTTATAAAATTGCAGCACATGCCGCAGATCTTGCTAAAGGACATCCCGCTGCTCAGTTAAGAGATAACGCATTATCTAAAGCACGATTTGAATTCAGGTGGCAAGATCAGTTTAATTTAAGTCTGGATCCTGAGCGGGCATGTGAATATCATGATCAGACATTGCCGAAACAGGCGGCAAAAATTGCTCATTTCTGTTCTATGTGTGGTCCAAAATTTTGCTCGATGAAAATAAGTCAGGATATCAGGGAGTATGCGAAAAGAAAAAACCTTACTGAAGAAGAAGCGCTTAAAGAAAAGATGGCAGAAAAAGCGACTGAGTTTCATGAGCAGGGTAGTGAACTTTATTATGATGTCTGAACTTGTTTTTCACAGACAAGTTCTTCAATAAAACAATATGCCAGTGTCCGTTTTATTGTGTCTGCTGGCTGAGTTTGTCGAAGCGTTGGAGTAAAATATGTAAATTTGCAAGGTATAAGAGTCATGGGTAAAAGCAGAAACCTAAAAATGTGACTACGAGGTAGCCTTTTGTAGTATTGAATTGCCTAAATTGTTT
>JAPORK010000118.1:6656-7721 GCA_026710285.1 Endozoicomonadaceae bacterium
TATTGTGTCTGCTTGCTGAGCTTGTCGAAGCGTTGGAGTAAAATATGTAAAATTGGACTTCGACAGGTTCAACCCGCGGGGTACTTTCGGAAACAGCTGGTATGCCCAACGGGAGATAAATTTGCAAGGTATAAGAGTCATGGGTAAAAGCAGAAACCTAAAAATGTAACTACGAGGTAGCCTTTTGTAGTATTGAATTGCCTAAATTGTTTTTCAACTCAAACATTAATAAAAAAGCATTTACCTGAATTATTAACTGATGTTACGCAAAAGAACTTTTTTATGAAGTTTATCTATTGTACAATACATTGTATGAATAAACAACTACTTGACTTATATAGTGACTATCTTATTAGTTCATTTAATCAAACTACAGCTACAGGACTATCTAAGTTACTGGATGGTTCTGTCAGTCATGATAAAATCAGCCGTTTTCTTGCTGAAAGAAAATATACTTCTAAAGATCTGTGGAAAGAAGTAAAAAGTACTATCAGACAAATAGAATCAGATACTGCTGTTCTGATCGTGGATGACACAATTCAGGAAAAGCCATACAGTGATGAAAATGAGCTTATTTGCTGGCATTACGATCATAGCACAGGTCGGACTATGAAAGGCATTAATATACTCAACATGTTATACTCGTCAGATGATGCAAAAATTCCGGTAGCTTTTGAGTTAATCGAAAAACCTGTCGTGTTTTCTGATATTGCAACAAAAAAACAAAAGAGGAAAAGTAACATAACTAAAAACCAATTAATGCAAAAAATGTTAACAGTATGCACTGATAATCAGCTAAAATATCGCTATGTTCTTGCGGATAGCTGGTTTTCTTCATCTGACAATATGAACTTTGTGCATCACAACCTAAACAAACATTTTGTTTTTGCCCTGAAAAGTAACCGAACAGTTGCTTTGAGCATGGAAGATAAAAAAGCAGGAAATTTTGTACGTATTGACTCACTCAATTATCCGGAAGGATATCCACTAAAGGTATGGATGAAAGGAATGAACTTTCCTGTTCTTCTCCATCGACAGATCTTTACAAACAAAGACGGTAGTACG
>JAPORK010000298.1 GCA_026710285.1 Endozoicomonadaceae bacterium
ACCTCCGTTTGATCTGAATACAGATGATTATGCACGCATTATGGAAAGCTATGAAATACCGGATAACCGCAAACCGGATGAAGAAGACACCATGATTCTTAACATTGGACCTCATCATCCCGGAACCCATGGTATCATTCGGTTAATGGTCAAATTACGTGGTGAAGAGCTGCTGGAAATTAATCAGGAAATTGGTTATCACCACCGCGGAGCAGAGAAGCTGGCTGAAAGACATACTTATCACAATTATATTCCTTACACCGACCGAATTGATTATCTCGGTGGTGTGGCAGGCGAATTACCTTATTTGCTGGCTATTGAAAATATGATTGGTAGCCACCCTCCTGTACGTGCGACAGTTATTCGAGTTATGTTGACTGAATTTTTTCGTCTGTCCAGTCATCTGGTATGGATTGCCAGTTTTGGTCACGATGTGGGCGCTATGGCTCCGGCATTTTACTGTTTTCAGGTGCGTGAAAAAATCTTTGATTTTATAGAGATGGTCACGGGCGGACGTATGCATCCGGCTTTTTTTAGAATTGGCGGTGTAGCACAGGATATGCCTGAAGGTTGGCAACGCATAGCAATAAAAGCCTGTGAAAGTGTAGAGGAATTAATTCCTGAACTGGAAAAATTAATTATACACAGTAAAATTTTTCAGTTACGTACTAAAGATGTTGGTGTTATATCCAAAGAGCAGGCATTAGACTGGGGTTTTACCGGTCCTAACTTACGGGCATCAGGTCTTGCATGGGATTTGCGTAAAGTTCGTCCTTATTGTGGCTACGAAAACTATGAATTTGATATTCCTGTAGCCGATCACAATGACAGTTTTAACAGGATTAAAATACGTATTCAGGAACTCTATGAAACGCTTAAAATTATCCGTCAAACCATTAAACGATTATCTGATATGCCAGTTGAACCAGTTTTAGATATGCACTGTGATCAGTATGCTTTCCCCTATAAAAACAGATCATTGCAGGATATTGAAACACTTATTCATCACTTCATAGAAACTGGACAAGGTTACAATATGCCTGCTGGCGAAAGTTTTTTTGCCACAGAAACATCAAAAGGAATGACCGGTTATCATTTAATCAGCGATGGTGGTGCATGCCCGTACCGGTTACGTATACGCACTCCTTCTGTACCTCATTTTCAATCGGTTAAACCGGTTTGTGAAGGAGACCAGATTGGTAACCTGATTGTATATATAAGTTCTATTGATTATGTATTGGCTGATTTAGATCGTTAACTTTAAATTTTAGATGTGAGCGCTATATTAAGAGCAACCAGACTGAGGTTTTTTATGTTCACAGAAGATGAGCTTGAACATTTACGGGAACACCTTTCTCATTACCCGGAACGTAGAGCGGGTGCCATTTACTGTTTATATGCGGTTCAGGATAAAATCGGATATATCGATGATAAAGGTATTATGATGGTTACCGAGCTGACCGGACTTTCAAAAACACAACTTGAAGAGCTTATTACATTTTTTACTTTGCTCAGACGGCGTCCTGTAGGTCGTAATGTATTACGCATTTGTGACAGTATTTCATGTCATGTAATGGGTAGCAGGCAGGTGCTTGAAGCAGCTGAAGCACATACAGGTGTGGCTTTGGGAGAGATCAGCCGCACCGGTTCTGTTACGATTTTGCCCAGTATTTGTCTTGGGTTGTGTAATCATGCACCGGCTGCTCTGCTCAATGATGAAGATGAAGTTTCCAGACTCACCCCTGAAAGTGTACAAAAATTACTTGACGAACTTGACCAGCAACCTTTTCAGCAATCAGCAACGGGCTCACAGGTTATTGCAACCAGTGGTCATAGTATGCTTACAGAGGGGAGGGATCACTAGTGGAGAAAATTTTATCCAGAAACTTTTCCGCAGGACCTCTGGATTTTGCGGCTTATAAGGCAGCGGATGGTTATAAGACACTGGAGTCTGTTATTGGCAGACCCCGAGGTGACCTGTTAAATGAATTAAAGCAGTCAGGGCTCAAAGGGTGTGGCGGAGCAGGCTTTTTGACTGCACTGAAATGGAGTTTTAAGGCACCTGATGCTCCTCATCCCATCTATCTGGTGGTCAATCTTGATGAAGCGGAACCAGGTTCTTTTAAAGATCGCCAGGTCCTTTATCGTGATCCCCACACATTGATTGAGGGAACTATTGCGGCATCTTATGTACTAAATGCAGATAAAGCTTTTATTTTTATTCGCGGAGAATACCGCAAAGGTGCCCGGTTACTTGAAAAAGCAGTGCAGGAAGCACACAACAACGGGCTTCTTGGTCAGAATATTATGAACAGTGGCTGGGGTTTAGAAATTGATGTTCACCTGAGTGCAGGTCGATATATTTGTGGTGAAGAAACGGCACTATTAAATGCACTAGAAGGTTACCGCGCTAACCCCAGGAGTAAACCACCCTTCCCAGTAGCTAAAGGATTGTGGGGGCAGCCTACCATTGTCAATAATGCTGAAACCATCTCACATGTGCCGTTTATTTTAGCCCGGGGAGCGCAGTGGTTTAAAGATCAGGGTATCAACGGTGCTTTTGGCAGCCACATTTATCAGGTTTCAGGTGCGGTTAAATCACCCGGTTTTTTTGAGTTACCTCTGGGCACCACAGCACGTGAAATTATTTTTAACCAGGCAGGCGGCATGCTGCCCGGACGTAAACTAACAGGCTTTTTACCTGGTGGTGCTTCTACACAGTTTATGCTGCCCGAGCATCTTGATATTCCTTTGCACTGGGACGGACCACCCACAGTGGGTTCACGTCTGGGTACAGGTGGTATTATTGTGATGGATGACCATATATGTCCCATTGATTTTATGAGTAATCTGATGTTGTTCTTTACCCGTGAATCCTGTGGTTATTGCACCCCTTGTCGTGACGGACTGCCTTACGTCAAACATCTTTTAGATAAATTTGAACAGGGTAGTGCAACAGAAAAAGATATCGATACATTAAAAGAGTTGTGTGAAGTTATTTATCCAAATACATTTTGTGCTTTTGCACCGGGTGCGTTAATGCCTATTACCACCGGAGTAGAAAAATTTGAATCATTACTGCATGAGCATATTAAAAACAAAGGCTGCACAATGAAGAGGTGTGCCTGATGGGGACAATTTATATTGATGACAAACCGGTTGAGTTTGAAGCAGGACAAAACGTACTGCAGGCGACCCTGAAAGCGGGGATTGATATCACTTATTTCTGTTATCATGAAGCACTGGGGTCAGCAGGATCATGTCGTTTATGTGCCATGGAATTAGAACCGACTAAAAAAGATGACAAATCCAGGGTAGTGATGTCCTGTATGCAGGTTGCCCAGGATGGGCAGAGATACCGGTTGAATAAAGGATCTGCTGATAAAGTTCGTCAGCATGTTGTTGAATATTACATGACCCGACATCCGCATGACTGTCCAGTCTGTGATGAAGCCGGACATTGCCATCTTCAGGATATGACTATTCTTTCCCGACAGACTTATCGCCGTTATGACGGAAAAAAACAGACCTTCCCTGATCAGGAAATGGGACCACTCATCTGGAATACAGCAAATCGTTGCATTACCTGTTACCGCTGCGCTCGGTTCTATCAAAACTATGCACTAGGTGATGATTTTGGTGTCTATTGCTCAGGACAAAAAACCACCTTCCGTCGCTCAGAACCAGGCGCTTTTGACAGCCCTTTCTCAGGTAATATGATTGATGTGTGTCCAACTGGGACCTTTACAGATAAAGTATTTCGACGTAAATATAGTCGTACATGGCAGCTGGAAAAAGCGACTTCTGTCTGTAATCACTGTTCAACAGGGTGTAATACTGAGCCAGGTGGTCGTGAAGGAACTTTACGTCGTATTCATCCCATGACGAATCCACACATTAATCCTCATTTTATCTGTGATCGCGGACGTTACGGTGAACATTATAGTGAAGCCAGTGACCGACCACTCAAATGCATCATTAGAAAAGGAGCTAAAAACCCCTATGATAATATATACACCCATCTCACCCGGTGTTTAAAAAAAGCCTCTGGTCGTATAGGTATTCTCAGTTCTGAACATGAAGATCTGCAAACGCATTATATGCTGAAACAGTTAGCCGTTCATTATAAAGGTATATTTAGTCCGTTTATACTGCCGGATACTGAAACACGTACCCGGTCAGCGATTCAGGCGACGCAGCTACCTCCTTCACTGCCCGATATAGAAACAGCCGATGCCGCTATTATTCTTGGATCATTAACTGAAGCAGCACCGATGATGGACCTGGCAGTACGCCAACTGATAGCAAAACAAAAACCAATCATTATGGTTCATGCTGTCCCTTCATTGCTGGCTGATCTTATCCAACATCGCAATGCCGGTGAAGTGATCTCTGCGACACCTAAAAACTGGCATCAGGTTATTGATCATCTTGATACAAGCCGGCTGTCTGATGAGAAAGTAAAAAAAATCGTCTTACTGGGTGTTGCAGGAGAAATGGATGTACCGGCTATAAATGCTTTCAGTCGTTTGAAAGAAAAGCTATCGCAGGAAACAGTTACCGTTCAGTCAGGATTTGCGCTCGAAGGAGCTAATGCCATGGGCGCTGCAGTTATTAGTAATGAAAACAGCGCTCATGAGCTGCTTGAAGCGATACAAAAACTTTATGTGGATACGCTGATTGTTTGCGGAGCGGATCCTTTTGGTGAAGGTGCTGCAGAATGGGAACCCTTACGAAATAAAATCAGACAGCTAATTGTTTTGGATAATATCAATACAGAAACAGTAAAGCAGGCCGATATCGTATTACCTTTAGCCACATGGTCTGAACGCTGTGGTTATTCAGTCAATTATGAAGGAAGAGTGCAGCCATTTGAACAGGCTTATCAGCGCAGCAGTGTTATCTCTCCAACTGAATTTGTAGCACATCTTACACCTCACTCTGTTGAAGCACTTTATCGCCAGAGAGATGTATGGTTAACGCAACTGAGTGCTCAACTGGTTATTTCAGATCAGATGGGCATACAGTTAAATTTACAGCAATTGTCAGGTATAAAAAATACCTACAGCAGCCATATAGAAACAGAGGGTTTGCAACTGGTAAAACTACCGTGGCATGGTGGTGGTGTTCGGGCTGATTTTGCTAAAGAACTTGCATCCTGTAATCCATGGAAAGATCACTATGTTTATCTGCACACAGACACGGCAAAGCAGTTAAATGTTACCACAGGAAAACAGTTACATTTTAAATCAGGTGCATCACTTGAAGTACTGTGTGATAACCGCATAACCAAAGATTGCCTGGCAGTTACACCGCTTACACTTGGTCGCATAAAATGTAAAGCAAATATAGTACTGCCTCTTCATCAGATACATACAGGAGAGACAGATCAATGAGTCATTTAACGGTAATCATGCAGTGGGTCGTTATCATTATCGGAATGGTCATTACCACAGTGGCACTTATTTTGCTGGCAGGTTATGTTGTTTATCTCGAACGACGCGGACTGGCTATATTACAGGATCGCTACGGTCCTAACCGATGTGGTCCTTTTGGTTTATTACAGCCCATTGCTGATGCAGTTAAACTATTAACCAAAGAGTGTTTTCAGCCACCTTTTGCCGATAAATTTTTATATAACCTGGCACCCCGGTTGGTGGTATTTTCTGTGCTGCTCGGTTTTGTTGTTATTCCTGTCGCCCCAGGTATTTCCTGGGCAGGAGATTTTAATATTGGTCTACTGTTTGTGTTGGCATTAAGTTCTTTACACGTCTACGGTGTTTTTATTGGCGGTTGGGCATCACAAAGTAAATATTCACAGTTGGGGTCTGTACGTACGATTGCACAACTGGTCAGTTATGAACTGGCTATGAGCTTATCACTGCTCGGTGTAATTATTTTTTCCGGTTCATTCAGCCTGACTCGCATTGTTGAGCAACAGAGTATTCCTTACATCATTTTACAACCGTTGGGCTTTATTGTCTTTATGTTATCTGGTATCGCTGAGACACACCGTCTGCCCTTTGACATGCCTGAAGCAGAAAATGAACTGGCTTCCGGATATAATACTGAATATGGTGGTATGGCTTTTGCGATGTTTTTTTTGGGTGAATATCTAGGCATTATATTAATTGCTGCCCTGACTACAACACTGTTTTTAGGCGGCTGGCGCGGACCTTTCGTTGCTGAATATCCATGGACAGGTATTATTTGGTTTGGATTAAAAACAGTCATCATTGTATTACTGTTTATCTGGATGCGTGCCAGTGTTCCGCGTACCCGTTATGATCAGTTACTAAAGCTTGGCTGGAAATATTTACTGCCTGCCAGCTTACTCAATGTAATCTTCACAGCGTGTATTGCATCTTTTTGGATGATTTAAAAGAGAAGAACAAATGTTTAAATTTTTAGGAGAAATGTTTGGTGCTTTTTGGGTAACGTTACGCCACGCCTTCAGACCCCGCGCTACTGTTTTGTATCCGGAGCAACGTACTCAGCGAGCCAAACGTTTTCGTGGCAGAATTGTACTTACCAGAGACCCTGATGGTCAGGAACGTTGTGTTGCCTGTTACCTGTGCTCTTCCGTTTGTCCGGTAGACTGCATCAATATTCAGGGCACAGAAGATCAGCATGAAAGACGTTATCCTGAAAAGTTTGATATTGACTTTAGCCGTTGTATTTTTTGTGGATTGTGTGAAGAAGCCTGTCCAACCCTGGCCATTCAGTTAACACAAGACTTTGAATTATGCCAGACTGACAAAAACAACATGGTCTGGCATAAAGCCGATTTGCTGATTGATAAGCAGGGAAAGGATCCCGATTACAACTATTATAAGCATGCCGGTGTTGCAGTGAAAGGGAAAAAAATTGGTGCTAATAAAGATGAACTTTCACCGGTGGATATCTACTCCAATCTGCCATAAAGTGTTTTAAATAAGAGCAAAATATACAATGAGTGCATGGAATATAGTTTTTTATATCAGCAGTTTCATCATGTTAATCGCAGCAGCAGCGATAATTTTTGTACGTCAACCGATGCATGCGGCAGTTTGGTTAATTACTTCTCTTATCGCACTGGCGATAGATTTTTATTTACTCGGGTCACCTTTAATAGCGGTTCTGCAGATTATTTTATATGTGGGCGCTATCATGATACTTTATGTTTTCTTCATCATGATGAATCCGTTTAAAAACAATCTTAAAATACAGCGTCCTGCTTTACTGATTCCCTCAGGATTACTGATTATTTTAGTCGCAGAAGTCGTTTATCTGCTATACCTGAGCAATCTTCCTTTAAATGAAGAAAAACCAATAATAATGATTCAGCCGGAAGCATTAGGCATGGTATTATTTGGTCAGTATAAAATTGCTGTTGAAGTCATATCTACACTACTGCTGGTTGCATTAATCACCGTGATGTATCTTGCCCGACCCTTTGCACACAGGAAAAAGAAAAAATGAATTTAGCACTGGTCATTTCTGTTTCGCTCATTTTGTTTTTTATTGGTCTGCTGATTGTTTTGCTCAGGAAAGAATTACTGTTTATTCTTATGGGCATTGAATTAATGTTTAACGGAGCTGCACTGGCTGCAATTGCCGGTGCACAGTATCGTAACGATCCGACAGGACAAGTACTGGCACTGATATTTATGATCGTTGCCGGTGCAGAGTTAGTGGTTTCTTTACTGATT
>JAPORK010000517.1 GCA_026710285.1 Endozoicomonadaceae bacterium
AATGGTTCACGGGAAACACTGTCACATGACGGATATGAAATCAGACTGGAGCAACAAAATGGTTGGGGTGTAAACTTTATCTATCAGCAGGGCACACATTTATTACAGTCAATTACTGATGACCAAAAAAACAATATAATACTGAAAAGAGAGCAGGGTTATCTGGATATTGTTAATCGTAACAGTGACGGAAACCCTGTCACAGTACACGTCGAAAGTCATAACAGAAATATCAATAAAATTGTATTTATGTCACAACATAAATCTGTCAACCCGACAATTACCTTACATTATAAAAATAAGCACCTGACTAAAATTATATATCCAACCGGATTAGAAAAGACATTTACTTTTAACTGTACTGATATGCTGCTTCCGATAAAAACAGAATCCAGACAATCTTTATGTGTTGTCTCGACCGAAACTGTAGTACCGGATATAGGGCAGATAATAAAAACGAATTATTTCTATTCACACTCCAGTACTAATGAGCACACTTACATTGGCTTTAACGCAGGACTTACTATAACAAAAAATATGAAAAGAGATATTTTATTTGAAGCTCCGGTAAATTATACATACCGTATAACCAAAGATAATGGTCTTTTAAAACAGATATATACTTATAATAAATATCATTTGCTTATTGACAACAAACTCATTAGTGATAATACAGGTTCACTGTTATCTGAAACAGAAACTTTTTTTTGTAATACTCAATTAAGAGATGGCTGTGCAAAAACAAGTTTTGAAGAGTTACCCCCTACCTACAGTTTTCCATTAAAAGTTATCACTAAAGTATGGAGTTCTTTTTCTGATAAACCAGCTGTTACTACACAGAGCAGAAAATATGATCATTTTGGGAGGGTAATCAGCAGTACAGATGCTTATGGACGTATAACAATAACCCATTATTGTCCATTGACTGGTGATGCTGCATGTCCTGTTACACCTAAGGGACTACCTTTTACTCTTTTACCAGAATCAATTACTTTTTATCCAACTCATGCCGTTTTAACAGAGATGCCTGTTACTATTTTAAATCATTATCGTAAAGAATTTAATTTAAATGGTAACAGTTATACGTTAGTGCCTGATCACCAAATTAAAAAATCACAAGATAAATTTATTCAAACGACATTCCATTATTATCATAATATTCATGATGTATTGACTTATGGACTAACAAAGCAAACTATATTGACCGGAACAACTGATCCTTCTTTAAAACCAGAATCAATCATTCATGACTATTATTATACAAAAAGTACTGATGGTTACCAGATAATCTCTCGTGATGCAACTGAACTGGAACAAGGAAAAAAGCAATTTCATTACACAACATCTACCAGCTTGTTTACCAATCAAATACTTTCACGTACAGATCCTTCCGGAAAAAACAAAACCGCTTATCATTATGATATTTTTGGACGTCTGATACAAAAAGATTTTGCTGCAGGTACTCCTTTTGCTTCTACAGAGCGTTATCAACATCTTTTTTCTCCCGGACATAATCAGGTAATTATTACCAAAGTTAACGGATTACAGGAAAAAATTATTTTTGATAATGCCGGGCGTGAACGAATGCTGTTTAAAGAAACAATCTCTGCCTCCGGAGAAGCACAGCCTGGTCACTGGCAACTTAAAAAATCATTCCATTATGATGCTTATGGTCGTACTACTGAACAGATATTTTATATGCAGGACGACATGAATAAAATTCACCCTCTGAAAACAATACAAGACTATGATGAAATAGGTCGTATTCATAGCATTCTCCTTCCGGATAGAGAAAGAAAATTTGTGCTGTATGATGATAAGGATCGCTGTATTGTGAGTTACCGTAAAAATTATCAGGGAAAACATTCTGCTATTACTGTTGTTTTAGGTGATATATTAAATAAACCAATAGAAAGACGTTTAATTCCCGCATTCTCCAAAGCAATACCTCCTCTGAAAACACTGTGCAGTAAGCAAAGTGTAATTCCTGATAGCAGCATATCTACAATAACCTATGACAGTTTTGATCGTATTGTTAAAAAAACAGATCCTATGGGTAATACTGTACGCAATCAATATAATGCATTGGGTCATCTGAGTGATACTACTGACCCTGTCGGTAATATTGTCCATCGGATATATAATCTCAGTGGACAGGTTGTTCAGCTCTGGCTGTTTCCTGTAACCGGAGGGCATTATCTTCTGTCATCTTCAGGTTATAATGCTGATGGTCAGATGTTGTTTAAAGCAACAGAAGATGGTAAAAGAAAAACATTTACTTATACTAAAAATGGTTTGCCTGCTACAGTTAAAACCCCATCAGGTCATACTTTTTCATGGAAATATAATACCGTAGATTTGCCTGTTACCAGTTATATAGATGATAAAATATTAATGAAAAGTGATTATGACCCGACCACCAGACAACTCATCAAAAAAACCGACATAACCGGTACAACAATATGGAAGTATGGTATTGATGGATTACCACAAAAATTAATTCATACCGGAAAAAACAATTATTCTGACTATAAACTAATGTGGTACTACGATAATAACCGGATAAATATTGGTAGTACCGATATTGATGGTAACATAACAAAAGTAACACATGATAAATTTGGTCGTACTATAAGGATAAATTATATACCTGTAAATGGTTCATCCCATACCCTTTATTCTGTCGTTTATGATAATTTTTCTCGTAGGAAAAGTATTCATTATGGAAGTGGCATGTACAGAACATTTCACTATGATGAATTTGGTCGCAAAAATAAAGTAACCGATATACTAAACAATCAGTTAATTTCTCGTTGGAAATTTACCTATGATGTAGACAATAATATTATCACACTGAATCAACAGGAAAAAGATCATCAATATGCTATTCTGAATTATCAGTATGATTCACTTGATAATCTCACTGCTATGCATTGCCATGGTTCTCCTGGCTTGCCTTTATGTCCAAGAGACACTGCATTTAAAGGTACAAGTATAAAAATAGCACCCGTCATTACAAAGCAGCACTATTTTTTCACCCGTTTAAACCGACTTGCCAAAGTTCGTGAGATATCACAGGATTTGGCTACAGGACAGACTTTAAATAAAACCATGGTATACAGTTATAACCAGGTCAATTCTCCTTTACGCCTGAAAAAAATTAGTATAACATGGAATCATAATGTCCCGGTTACACATCACTTTAATTATGATATTTCAGGTAATATGATCATTGATGGAGAAGGCAACCATATACTTTACAATGCATTTAACCAAATAATTCAGACAACCCAATCTGACGGAAAACAAAGTTATTATGCTTATGATGGTGGTGGCATGGAAGTAATGGAAGAAACAACAGCAATTAAACGCTATCTTTTTTATCGTAAAAAACAGTTGATTAATGAAAAAATTTTTACTGAAAATAAAAAAATACACACTATTGGTTATCAGGGCATGGCGCGAACCATTGATAATATTATAAATGAATATGAAGAACATAATTATAAAGGCGATGTAGTTGGTATATTAACAAAAATAGAATCAGCAAATGATACTTACAAATTAAGTCAACGCAATCTCTACAGTCCCTATGGAATGGTCTGGCATGCTGAAAATAATTCTTCTCCCTTTTATTTGCAAAATTTAAATGGTTTTGATGGTCAGCGGACAGATCCTATTACCGGATGGCAGTTTCTTGGTGCAGGTCATCGCACGTATAATCCACAACAACGCTATTTTGTTAGTGAAGATTCTTTTGGTGATGGATATGCTTTTTGTAGCAATAACCCGATAATGAAAATAGATCCTACAGGTAATAATGCAAATTTTTTTTATGTAATGAATGCTATAGGTACATTAGGCATGAGCTTGTCTCATAAAAAAAACAAAAGAAATAAAGTGGCAAAAATTGCTGGATTCAGTATCATATTTGCGTCAAGCATTTTTTCTGCTATTGCTGCTCTGATATGGGCTGAAGCGAGTATAGTAAGTGTATTCCTTGGTACAGAAAGTTTTCTCTACGGTATAATACCTTTGATGGCTGGAATATACGATGCTAATAATAACTTTAAGATAGGTGAAAAATTAGATGAAGCAGCATCTGTTTTTAATGTTTTACAAATTGCTATCACAATAGGTACAACTGCATTTATATTTGGACCACGAATTCTTAGAGGATTGTCTTCGATAAGAGCAGAAAGTGCATTAATAAACAATCGTACCGAATATGAATCGATAGGAGAAAATATGTCACACTTTGCAGCATTAAGCAGCAAATTACGTACAATGCATCCTGATCTTTTTGCAAGAGAAAATTTTACAGATACACTTAAGCTTAATTCACTTGCTGATGTAACTAATGTACGAAATACGATTGGATTATACGATGAGGATATTGGCATTGCTCTTACTTCAGCATATTTTGGAAAAAAACCTTTGGATATAGAAAAACTTGAAACATTAATAAGTGCAAAAGAAAATATTGATACTGATTTTTATGGATACCGCTTAGCTTTCAGAGAATTAATATCTGATTTTTCTACTTCATACAGACCTAATACTCCTTTACGACTAAAGAATATTTTTCCCAGAAGAGTTAATTATGCTGTATTCGTATATGATAACAAAATGGCTTTTATAATAAGAACAAGCAGAAAAATATATCAAAGGGTATTCTTTACCGAAACCGAAACTAATTTAACTAATAAAAGAAGCATTAAAGCTATTATGAGTGACTTTATGAGTGATAACGATAAATTTCTGGTAGATGAATACTTCTACTTTTAATCTACAGAAATTTTTATAATTTTTAAACTTATAAAATAAAATTATAGATAAAAAATAAGTAAAAAAAGCAACAACTAATTTCCAGTAGACTAATCAAAAATTAAATTACTCATTTTTATTGTGCAACAAAACCAGTATTTTCATAAAAATTTAACTTTCATATTGTAAAGAGCAAGTAGTAATGCTAAAACAACTTCAAAAAACATATATTCCTTTGATTATGATCTTACTCAGTCTAAAGCTATTTCTTTATGAACAAAATGCTGAGGCTTTACTCAGTTATCAAGATAAAAAAAATATCTTATCACCGCCTGTCATTCAGAAAAATAAAAATCAGCAAGCTTTGGATCATGAGATAACTCAAACTGTAAATAAAAAAAATAACCGACCGAACCTGAATGGAGAAGAAAAAAATGATTCTTCAGTTTGGTCAAATGCATTTAATTTTTCTAAATTGTGGGGTTCCGAAGTCGATCCCCGTACTGGTTTTTTAACTGCTTATTTTAAATTAGGTCATATGATCAGTAATCTTGGTCATGGACCAAATATTAATTTACAACTCAACTATAACAGTAATAGTTCTGCTAATTTAGATGGACTGGGTGTCGGATGGAGCTGGAATCTGACTCATTTTGATCCGTTAACAAATCAACTGTTAATGTCAGACGGACAGAGTTTTTATTTGAAAAAAAATAATAAAAATCACTGGTATCCACTTTATCATAAACTCCGAAATTTTATAGTTAGTGGTGATAAAAGCAGTCATTTTGTTATTACTTATGCCAATGGTTTACGAGAAATATTATCACATGACGGATATGAAACTAGACTGGAACAACAAAATGGCTGGGGTGTAAATTTTATTTATCAACATGGTACGCATTTATTACAATCAATTGTTGATGAACAGAAAAATAGCATCACACTGAAACAAGACCAGAGTTATCTTAATATTATTAATCGTAATTGTGACGGAAAACCTGTTACAACACAGATTAAAAATTGTAACAGACATATTGATGAGATTGTATTTATCTCACAACATCAGTATTATAATCCGACAATCACTTTATATTATAAAAAAAATCGATTGATTAAAATTATATATCCAACCGGACTGGAAAAAATATTTACTTTTAACTGTACTGATGCAATGAAGCTTCCTGAACAATTACAATTTGGAAATTCTTTGTGTGTTGTCTCAACAGAAACATTAGTACCGGGTGCAGGACAAACGATAAAAATAAATTATTCATATTCACATGCCAGTATTAGTGAACATAATTATCTTGGTTTTAATTCAGGGCTCAATATAACTAAAAATGCAAGAACTGATATTTTATTTGAAGCACCAGTAAACTACACATACAGTACAATTATAGACAATGGTCTTGTGAAACAAATACATACTTATGACAAATACCATCTCCTCATTGATAATAAACTCATTAGTGATCACACCGGTTTGCTATTATCAGAAACAGAAAATTTTTTCTGCAATACACAATTTCAAGATAGCTGTTCACAAACAAGTTTTAAAGAATTACCATCCACTTATAGCTTACCACTGAAAATCGTTACTAAAGTATGGAGCACCTCTTCTGATAAACCTGCCGTTACCATACAAAGCAGAGAATATGATGATTTTGGAAGAATAATTAGCAGTAAGGACGCTTATGGACGTATAACAAAAACCCGTTATTGCCCACTGAAAGGTGATACTAAATGCCCCGCCATACCAAAAGGATGGCCATTTACTCTTTTACCGGAATCTGTTACATTTTACCCTGCTTCTGTTGTTTCAACAGAAGCACCGGTTACTATTTTACATTACTATCGTAAACAACCCAACTTAAACGATAAAAGTTATATATTAGTATCTGACCATCAAATAAAAGAATCTAAGCATCAATCAATTATAATGAAATTTTGTTACTATCATAATCCTGAAAATGTATTTACTTACGGATTGATAAAACAGCTCATTCTGACAGGAAAAACCAACCCTTCTTTAATAACTAAATCAATCATTCATGATTATTACTATATAAAAGATACTGGTGACTACCGGATAATTTCTTATGATGCTACTGAGCTGGGACAAGGAAAAAAGCAATTCCATTCTACAACAACTACCAGCCTGTTCACAAATCAAATACTTGCACGCACAGACCCTGCCGGAAAAAATATAACAATTTATCACTATGATATCTTTGGACGTCTGATACAGAAAGATTTAGCAGCAGGCACTCCTTTTGCTTCTGCAATACGTTATCAATACCTGTTTTCACCGGGGCATAATCAGGTTATTATTACTAAAGCTAACGGATTACAGGAAAAATTTATCTTTAACAATGCCGGTCATGAATTGATGTTTTTTAAAGAAATAGTTTCTTCTTCAGGAAAAGCACAGCCGGGTCTCTGGCAACTTAAAAAATCATTCCATTATGATGCTTATGGTCGTAATTTTGAAAAGATATTTTATATAAACGACAATTCAAATAGAATTCAGCCATTAAAAACCATAAAAGATTATGACGATATGAGCCGTGTTCATAGTATCTTTCTCCCTGATGGAGAAAGAACATTTATGTTGTATGACGATAAAGATCGTTGTACTGTAAGTTATCGCATCAATCCTCAGGGCAACCGTTCTGCTACTGCTGTTACTTTAGTTAATAGGTTAAACAAACCAATAGAAAAGCGGTTAATTCCGGCGTCTTCAGGTCAGCTTCCTCCGTTAAATATACTGTGTGGTAAGCAGAAAATAATATCAGCCAGTATATCTACCATTGCCTATGATGGCTTTGGAAGAGTTATTAAAAAGACAGATCCTATGGGCAATACTATACATAACCGATATGATCCACTGGGTCATTTGAGTGATACTATTGATCCTG
>JAPORK010000042.1:0-6724 GCA_026710285.1 Endozoicomonadaceae bacterium
GGTTGAGTCCGGAAAATATTTTGCATATAAAAGTAACTGATTATGGAAAAAATCCGGGGAAAGCGTTTGTTTCGCCACAGGAAAAGACGCTTGCTGTTGATGCTGATGATGTTGGTTCATTACAATGTAGCGGTCGAGGACTGGCTATTATTGAAAAAATAATGGACGGTGTCCGTTATCATTCTGAGAATGGAAATAATTCTGTTAGTATGTGGCGGGCATTTTCCGGGAAGTAATAATAATCGTAAAAAAGCCACTTTTCAGTGTGGCTCTTTATCATTATCGTTCAGATCGTCATCGTCATAGTCAATGATAACCCCACCTTTTTTTTGTGAAGCCGGTGGCCAGTCTGAAAAAGGGAAAGGTTTTTCTTCAGTATGGAAGGTAAGGAAGTTGATAATTTGTAAAATATAGCTATTCAGACTCTGGCTAAATTCTACCACAGATTCCATAATATGACCGGTAACCAGTTTGGTGATTGCCTGAAGAATAGTAATTAGCACAACTAACATAAAAGCCAGTTTAGCTACAAAGTAAAAAACCAGCATATATAAAATGCGTAACCACATTGTGCTGGAAAAAAAGTGCTGTTTTATATTGTTCATTAAACATGCCTCTTCATGTTTTTTGTCCATAAATACTTTTAAGGTCTGTGCTGTTACAAACCAGCCATGATGATTATGTCTGAATATAGCCGGCAGGACCATAAAAAACTGCTTGCTTATTTTAAATTTAACACCTTAATTACCAGTGTATGCTATTTTTTTTATAATATAAGGATAAATACAGGGTTCAACTTCCAATAATACATTAAAAGTATCAAAAACCTGTTGCTGAATAAACTGAGCCAGTGCCAGCATCTCTTTACCCGTTGCTTTTCCATAATTAACCAGTACCAGTGCTTGATCCTGGAATACACCAGCGTCTCCTTTACGGTATCCTTTTAATCCGCAGGCATCAATTAACCATCCTGCCGCCAGTTTATAAAAATCATTGTTAACGGTATAAGCTATAGCGTTAGTGTATTTCTTGCGAATTTTATCAAGTGTCTGTCGGGTTACAAGTGGATTTTTAAAAAAACTACCCACATTGCCCAGTTGCTTTGGATCTGGTAATTTTTTTTTGCGAATGGTGCATACTGTATCGCTGATCATCAGCGCTGTTAAAGTTTTATGCGGGTAGTGACTAACTGCTTTATGCAGATTATCGTAGCTAAGATTTGGAGAAAATGTTCTGCTCAGACGCAGGGTTATCTGGGTAATAATAAAGGTATTGCGTAATTTGCGCTTAAATATTGAGTCGCGATAACCAAACTCACATTCGTCACCGGTTAACAGCATAAACTGTTTTTTTAACCGGCAGTATCCTCTTACACTGACCAGCGAATCTTTTATTTCAACGCCATAAGCACCGATGTTTTGTATCGGTGCTGCACCGGCTGTGCCAGGAATAAGGGATAAATTTTCCAGACCATAATAGTTGTGTTGTAGTGTCCACCGGACCAACTCATGCCAGTTATGACCGGCACTCGCGGTGAGCAATACCTCATCATCGTGTATCGTTATCTGCTTATCTTTACATAATATAGGCATAACCACAGCATCAGGATCGCTGTGCAACACGATGTTGCTGCCTGCACCGAGAGGCATTAGCGGCAGCCCTTTCTGATCAGCAAACTGGCAAATTGCCGGTAGCTCTACTTCTGAATAAAGCGGATAAAGATAGCGTGCTGTAGCATTGATACCCAGTGTATTGAAGGGTTTCAGGTTGACGTATTCTTTACAGACGGAATGTTCCATATCAGCCATAAATTATACGGTTAATTTCTTTGATTGAGTGAGTCTGCGCCGTGCCTGTTCTAAATCTTCTTTTGTATCAATGCCTGCTGGTGGAATTTGCTGTGCCTGTATAACCCGTATTTTGTGACCGTTCCATAAAAACCGCAATTGTTCCAGTTGTTCTGCCATTTCCAGCGGTGATTTTTCCCAGCGCACAAAAGCGTTTAGTTGTTCTGCACGATAGGCATAGATACCAATATGTCGTTTGTAGGGCGAGTGAGCCGGCAGTTGTTTTTCTGTTTGCGAGAAAGATTTTCTGTCCCACGGTAGAGGGGCTCGACTGAAATATAAAGCATTACCTGTTTTGTCTGTCACCACTTTGACCACATCAGGAGAAAAAATTTCTTCTACTTGTGTGATGGGGGTGTATAGTGTTGTCATGGCAATTTCCCGTTTGGCGCTGGCAAGTTCGGCGGCGAGCTGATCAATATTAGCAGGCGGGATAAAAGGTTCATCACCCTGTACATTTACAATAATTTCTTCTTCAGCAAAGCAGAGATTTTCAACCACTTCCTGTAGGCGGTCAGTACCACTCAAATGGTGTGCATGGGTAAGGCAGACTTCTGCACCAAACTGATTGGCAATACTGGCGATGCGTTCATCGTCGGTTGCGATAATGACACGCTTTGCACTGCTTTTAACCGCTTGATCATAAACTCTGCGGATAACCGGTTTTCCGTTCAGGTCTTTGAGCGGTTTGCCTGGTAAGCGTTCGGAGCTGTAGCGTGCCGGAATAATAACGTTAAAATTCATTTTTTTTCAGCAAGTCTCTCATCTGCTGTTAATGTTCTTGCTTCAGTTTCCAGCATTACCGGAATGTTTTCTTCTACAGGGAATGCAAGTCCGCAAGGTCGGCAAATTAATTCTTCACTGGCTGTATGTTCATATTGCAGGCTGCCGTTGCACAGCGGACAAGCTAATATAGCCAGAAGTTTTTGATCTATCATGACTTCATCACTTGCTTTTATTACCTAAAAATTATTAAAAACAATTTATATACCATACTCTGTTTTTGCTTTGATTGGAATGTTGGGATGCCTAAATAATAGTAAGTGTGCCTATTTACTGACCGCACCGGTTACAGCGCTGATTAAATAAAGTGTCAAAACTTTCCCAAAAATCTTGCTCTAACAAACCGTTAACAGGATAATACCACATATCCTTATGTGCAAACTTTTTGCATTTTACCGCATCTTTTTCTGTCATTATGATGGGACAATGGTGATCAAATAGCAAATCATTAGCATGATAGTGGTGATGATCAGGAAAAGGATGCGTGATAACCCGCAACCCTGCTTGTCGCAGTGTTGTAAAAAAAACGTCCGGATGACCTATGCCAGCAACGCCATGTATCTGTGGGTATTTGTCAGCAAAGGCTTGTAGTGTCAGGGACTCACCGGACAATATATTTTTCACACATTCTCCATGAAGTTGCATGGTGTAATGGGGTATTGCAAAATCCTGCTGCCATTCTCCTTTGCTAATGACAAAATCCACTGTCTGCAAACGTTCTGCCGGTTCCCGCAGAGGACCTGCAGGTATACAATAGTGGTTGCCCAGCCCACGCTTTCCATCAATAATGACCATTTCTATATCCCGGGCTAACCGGTAATGTTGTAATCCATCATCACTAATAATAACGTTACAGCCTGATTGTTCAGCTAACATTTTTGCACCCCGTGGACGGTCTGGATCGATAACCACAGGACAACCGGTACGTTGTGCCAGCAGAACCGGTTCATCTCCAAAGATCGATGGGTCAGAATCGGGGAATACCTGAGCAGGAAATACTTTGTTTGTGCTGCCATATCCACGGCTGAGAATACCAGGTTTTAATCCCCGGTTGCTCAAATGGTTGAACAGAGCGTGGACCAGTGGTGTTTTTCCTGACCCACCGATGGTAATATTGCCTGCAATAATAACCGGTATGCTGATATTAATGGATACTTTTTTACCTGGATGGCAAGCATAAAAACGCAGTTTTGCAACTATTTTCATTAGCAAAGAGAGCGGGGCCAGTGGCAGCAACCATACAGATATTGTCTTCTTGTACCATAAATTTAACAATCGTTGTTCCCAGGATACTCTGTCAGTGGTTTTTCGGTTAAAAAACATTTTGTCCTCATGAGTTTGCTAAATTTAAATTATTAATTACACTTAACAATCAGACGTATCCTTATTAACATAGTTAAGTGCACAAAAAAATGGTGTATATACACTGAAAATTATTTAATTTTGGCAGTTGCATATTTTACCTGAGCTGATCATCTAATACTAAATTTTTTGGGTTCAGCAATGTTTTATGTCGTGTTGACTGGCAATAAAATGGGAAACAATTTTTTTTTGTGATTTTTTATGCGTCAAAACTATCTTTTTTGGTTTTCTGGTGGTCTAATAGCCGTAAACCTCATTATCTGTTGAGTTGTGCTAAATGATCACATTGTGAGTTCTTTTTAATTTTAAAAGGGTAAACATGACTTTATTAAGAACAATGAGTAGTACGATTAATTTAATTAACATAAATATTTAATTTAAGGTAATTGTAAAATGAAATTTTATAAACTCAGTATTTTGGCGGGTTGTATTTCTTTAATAATGAGTAGCCGTTCCTGGTCTGATAATAAGCAACATAGTGCAGACAATGGCGCTAACTATGACAATCCATTAAATGCACTATTCCAGGATTCCCATGCAGATATTGATTTGCGTACCCTCTCTTTTAATAAAAACGCACCTAAAAAAAACGGTAAAAAACAGTCATGGGATGCCAGTGCTCTGGGCGCTATATTTAATTTTAACTCTGGATATGCATGGAATCATGTAGGGTTTGACTGGTCAATTTTTAATACGTTTGGTTTGGATCATGGTGGTAGTAAATCAGTGCTGAATGATCAAAAATTGTTTTTACCTATGAAAAACGACAAAAGGTATCGGAGAAATCTCTTTGTTCCCGCAGGTGTTGCAGCGATTAAATTTAAAGCCGGTAATGATGATGTCAATGTAAAAGCAAAGGCTGGTTTTATTGATTTTAACGATGAGCTTCTTGCTGGTTCATCACCTCGTGCTATTCCTTCTACTTATCGGGGGATACATGCTGATGCTAATATGTATGGTGCCAAACTCTACGCCGCCGTGGTTAACGGATTGCGCATACGTTCTTCACGTGATCTGAGAGTATTAAAATCCAATAACGATAAAAGAATTTCTTATATTGCCACAGCAGGGGGTGATTACACATTTGGTAATGGTATCGGACTGGGTCTGGCCTACGGGAATGGTCGCAATTATATGAATCAGTATGCAGCACAGGTTACTTATGATGTTGAAGGCATAGGTGACGGTGTGTTAAAGCTAAAAGGTAAAGGCATGCTGGCACATAAAGGTGGTAGTTTGTGGAATGGTAAAGATACAACAAAAGAACTTGATGGATTTAAAAAACGTGCAACTACCAACAGTTTATCAGCTAATTATGTGCTGAATTTGTGGAATTTTGGTGTAGCTTATACAAAAATTCATGCTAAAGGTGGTAGCGGGAAATACCAGTATAAAATGGCGCCGAAGAATGGATCTACGGATACGAAAGGATACGGTTGCTATAACGTAAATACAGCAAGTGGTAGTAGTGACTACAACCTTGATGGCGAAAGATCTTATCAGGCTTCAGTTGGTTATAACTTTGATACAGTTCCCGGATTAAGTGCAAAAGTCACCTATACGCAGGGTTCAGGTATTCGTTATAAGCAAAATCCAATGATTACTGTAAAAAATGAACACGAAATGGATTATTCAGTTGCCTATGCTTTTCAGCAACCAGCATTAAAAGGGTTACAGGTGAGAGCCTCACTTTATGATCTGCATCAAAAAAATGTAGACGGCAGAGCTGATCGTACACATACAAATACACATGATTTCCGTGTTTTTGCAGATTATAAAATCGCTGTATTCTAAGACGGAATTTCATAATGTTAAGAAGGCAGCTCCGGCTGCCTTTTTTTATGCTGCGGTATGGGTTATTTTTTAATCAATGTAAAATATTTTTAAGCGTGTTATATTAACAGGCATTCGCAGGCGAAATTTTTTTGAGTGTAGATCAATTAAAGCGCTATTTTTATGCAATCGTTAAATAATTTTTACGGACAAGTGGTACTCAATGGCAGCAGATAAACCAACACAAACGCAGACAGATAGTTGTTCTGAATCTGCAGACAATAAAATACAACAGGAAAACAAACTCATCGCACAACGCAGAGAAAAGTTGACTGCTATTCGGGATAAACGCATTGCTTATCCTAATGATTTCAAACGAGATGCGTTTGCAGAAGAATTACAGGATGAATTCAAAAGCAGTTCAAAAGAAATGCTGGCGGAACTGAATAAACCCGTGGCGGTTGCGGGCAGAATTATGCTCAATCGGGGAGCCTTTCTTGAAATACAGGATATGAGCGGACGAATACAGGTTTATGTCAACCGCAAAGCGCTGGATAAAGAAGTGCTGGCAGAGATAAAAACCTGGGATTTAGGAGATATTATCGGAGCAACTGGAACGTTGCAACGTTCAGGAAAAGGCGATCTTTACGTGGATATGTCCTCTGTCAGACTGCTGAGTAAATGTCTGCGACCTTTGCCAGAAAAACATAAGGGGCTAAGCAGCACTGAACAACGTTACCGTCAACGTTATCTTGATCTTATTATGAGTGCAGAAACGCGACAAGTTTTTGCAACCAGAGCAAAAGTGATCAGTTTTATCCGACGTTTCCTTGAAGACAGGCAGTTTATGGAAGTGGAAACGCCTATGCTACAAACTATTCCCGGCGGGACCAATGCTTTGCCTTTTAAAACTCATCATAACGCACTGGACATGGATATGTTTCTGCGTATTGCGCCGG
>JAPORK010000042.1:6734-7665 GCA_026710285.1 Endozoicomonadaceae bacterium
GTATTTGAAACGATTGACTATCGGCGGTCTTGAGCGTGTCTATGAAATCAACCGTAATTTTCGCAACGAAGGGCTTTCATCACGGCATAACCCTGAATTTACCATGTTAGAGTTTTACTGGGCTTATGCAACTTATGAAGATCAGATGAATCTTACCGAAAAAATGCTCCGCGAGCTGGCATTGGAGGTACTGGGAACCACCGATGTGCCTTACGGGGATGCTGTGCTGAATTTTGGTAAACCTTTTGACCGCTTAACCATTGTTGATGCCATTGTAAAATATACAAATTTTGATAAAAAAGATGTGGATACGTATGCAAAAGCCGCACAAATAGGTAAAGAGCTTGATATTGAGATAAATCCTGGCTGGGGATTAGGTAAATTGCAGGTAGAAATATTTGAAAAAACGGCTGAGCATTTATTAATTCAGCCAACATTTATTATTGATCATCCTACAGAAACATCTCCGCTTGCCCGTTCCAGCGATCATCATCAAGAAATTACTGAGCGCTGGGAACTGTTTATTGCAAGCCGTGAAATAGCTAATGCTTACTCTGAGTTAAATGATCCTGAGGAACAAAGCAGACGTTTTCAGCAGCAGGCTGAAGCAAAAGCAGGCGGCGATGATGAGGCGATGTATTTTGATGCTGATTATATTCGTGCCATGGAGTATGGTCTGCCACCAACTGCGGGTAATGGTATTGGGATTGACAGACTGGTGATGTTGATGACAAATTCACCTTCTATCCGTGATGTTCTGTTATTTCCCCATATGCGACCGGAGTAGGTTGTAATATTGATACAAAAAAAGTCATAAAAAATTAAACTTGTTGGATATTGTTCCAGCCATTATCTGATGGCTTTGGATAAATTTTTCTCTGGACATCTAATACAAACTTGTATTAACTATGTTTTTATTTTTCATAATCTG
>JAPORK010000292.1 GCA_026710285.1 Endozoicomonadaceae bacterium
GGTTTATGCCAAAAAGACTGGTATTCAGTAGCAAGCAACCTGCCAGGATAAAAATTAGAGCTTGAAAAATGTGACTAAGAGACAGCTGAAGGACGGAGTTTTACGGCGTGTCAGATAAAAGCTTAAAAAATGTAACTAAGAAACAGAACTGAGCGGAGAGGATCTGCGGTGTGTTCAGTGGTGCATTCAGTGGTGTATTCAGTAAAGGTTGTATTGATTAAGAGATAAATCTGCCGGAGTAAAACCGGTGCTTGAAAATGTAACTAAGAGGCAGTCTTTAGGGAGGGGAGAATAAACAGGCTTATTTTCTTATGCGCAAAGCTGAAGCATCACCCTCTGGCTATGGCATCATCACAGGGAACTCTCTGAGCACAAGGTTTGAATCGCTGAGCACAAGGTCTGAATCGCTGAGCACGAGGTCTGAATCGCTTTAACCCTTCAAGTTATATTTTTCCAAATTCAACCATAGTCTCTCAACCTTCAGCATCAGATAAAACTGCACTGACGGCAAGAAACATAATATCCAAACAATCATGTTTTCTGATGAGTCTCTGAGCGGGATCATCCAGTTAGCTAAGATGATTTAAAAATGACAGCACAATTTTTCTGTGACATAAAAGCTCTGTTCTGCCATCAAATCATTTTTTATAACAGCATGATCTTGACCTGCTGCTGCAACAAATCATATAAAGTTGTGGGTTGACTATACCGCTCAAAACAAGTATCGTGGCTTTTTCATCAAAGTTGCTTGGCAGATTATATTTTTTAAACTATTGATTTTAAAACAATTTTATTATTTAAGCCTGCAAATTAAAAAACTTTGTAAATTAACATATGCGTTTTTATAACCTGCAAGTTATCAAAAACTATCCGAAGAGTAAATTCAAGAGACTCAAAAAATGTATAGGATACTTCCTCATCAAGCAAACGTAGCGACCGGTCAATTAAACAAAACACCACCTGATAAAAAGCAGGTTCTTTTTTTTTCAACAGTTGTTCAAATAGCAAGGAGTCTGACATGGCCACAAGGTGAGGCAAGACTTTACTTGTCATCACTAGGATCTCTGATTAATAAGATGATCAAGGATAGCCGTGCTGATACGGAATATCTCAGCGTATTTGATCAAAATATTTTGAAATTATCAAAACTGCTTTTTAATGATGCAGATGCCAATATTCAAAACAGGACAGAGAATGCAAATATCTCTTCAAATGGTGCTGTTAATAACGGATATGTCAGCACAATGCCAGCAAATCCAGATATTTTGAATGATCCATTAGTTGTTGCTTTGTATAAAAGAGATATAAACCAACTAAAACAATTGATTAAAGCAACAGGCAATACAGGTGTTCAAAATAGTTGTGGCAATATGCTTTTAGCTTATTCTGTTTATTGGAATTTTCCAGAAGCTATCAATTTCTTAATTTATAAGGGAGTTAATCCTAATATCAGAAATGAAGAGGGGATGACACTTTTGCAGCTCAGCATAAAGAATGATTGTTATAACGCTTTCTATTGCTTATTAGGTCATGGTGTTGATATTAATGTCAAAGACAATAAAGGACAGACAGTTCTTTTTTATGCCACCCAAAAACCTCCGCACTACATTGAAAGATTATTAAGCTGTGCAAATACCAGACCTGATATTCGGGACTGCTGTGGTTATACCCCACTAATGTATGCTTTTGTTAATAACAATGGTCCGTGTGTCCAGAAATTATTACAGGCTGGTGCTGATCTTTATAGCCAAACCAAAAATAAGCATAACGCTTTTCATCTTGCTGCTGAAGCAGGAGATGCAGAATTAATTGATTGTATATTTATGCAAATGGCATTTCAGTCTGAAGGTACTGAGGCTCCTTGTTTCGTAAGTGATAAAAATGCACAGCCGAGTGGAATTAAGCCTGGCAATTTTGAAAATTACGGGGATAACACTCAATATTATGCAGCTGTTATACACAAACAACCAGAATGTGTCATAACTCTTGAATCTGAAGATATTGAAACTTCTTCTATAGACAATAAAGATAAAGGGGTGGGTGGCAACAAGCCTGATAATATCAAATCAAATGATCATACTCAGTCTTATGTTAATTTTGTCAACGCTAAAGATATCCATGGTAACACTCCACTTCATATAGCCATCCAAAATAATAATATTGCATGTGTTAACAAATTATTAACATCTTTTTACATTGATATTAATGCTAAAAACAATAATGGATATACTCCCCTTCACCTGGCTATCCTCCTGAACAATTTAGAGCTCTTTATGATACTTTTGGAGCGTTTTGATATTGATATTAATGCTAAAGATAACAGGGGAAATACACTTCTTCATTTTGCTGTCTGCGAAAATGAATTAGGTTTTTTTATAATGTTGATGTTGGCGGGGAATGGTATTGATATTAATGCTAGAAACAATGATGGATACACTCCTCTTCATCTTGCTGTTTCTAGGAATAGTGCAAAATGTATCGCAGCCTTATCAGAATCTCCTGCTATTGATATTAATGCTGCCAATGCTCAGGGCAACACTGCTCTTCATCTCGCCATTGACAAAAATGATACAGAGAGTGCCTTAATGTTATTGAAACATCCTGATATAGATGTTAATGCTCAAAACAATTATAAAAAAATGCCTCTTCAACTTGCTAAATATTGCAAAAATACAAAATTAGTCAGACTCTTAATGGAGTTTTTAGCTACTTGATTACACCAGGAATGCTCAAAACGATACGATGTAATGTGATGTAATGTGATGTAATACGATACCCATTCAATTTTAAAAAACCAAAGTTTGGTTTTCTATAACTCTGTAATAATCACTTATAACAAAGCAACCATGGTGTTTTAAAGTTGAATAAGTATCTGTCCGTCGTTGCTTTTTTGTTTTTGATGTTTTTCTTATTTTTCCTGTTTTTTTGTAAACCCTCTATTCTTATAAACCCTCTATTCATTTTGAGTAATGTCTTGCAATTCATTATTTACATAGTCTGACTTTATAGCAGACACACACTCTCTTCCGTACATATCATCAAAGCGCTCAATATCATTATCATGCAGATATTCACCACTCTGGATTTCAATAACCTTTAAATCTTTATCACCTGGGTTTTCCAGGCGATGCAATTTACCAGGATTAACAGAAACAGACTGATTTTTCGACAATACAAAAACATCACCATCTTTATAGATTTTTGCTGTTCCCTGTACAATTATCCAGTGCTCAGTACGGTAGGAATGTTTGTGCAGAGAAAGTTTTTCATAGGGTTTTATGGTCAGATGATTTACTCTAAAATGCTCGCCGCTATCAATTAAATCTGAGCTGCCCCAGGGCAGATAACGTTTACGATGGGTAACGGCTTCAGAGCGTTTCTTCAGCTTAACCTGTTTAACAATCTCTTTCACCTGCTGAGAGCAAGCTTTATCGGTTACTAAAATTGCATCATCACTCTCAGTGATAATCAGATCTTTCACACCTATGGTTGCAATCAGTTTGTGTTCACTGTTAATGTATGTATTGGTTGTATCACGGGTAATAACATCACCTTTTATTACATTGCCATCACTGTTCTTATCTGACACTTCCCATAAAGAAGACCAGCTTCCTACATCAGACCAGCCGGCATTCAGAGGCACCACAACGGTAGCTGTTGTCTTTTCCATCAAAGCATAATCAACAGAATCTGCCGGACACACTGAAAAGCTTTCTTCATCTAAGCGAATAAAAGTTAAATCTGCTTTTGCTTTTTCAAGTGCATGCCAACAAGCTCTAAATATCTGTGGCTGATATTTATGCATTTGTTGTGTGAAGGTCTCTGCTTCAAACAAAAGCATACCGGAGTTCCAATAATATTCACCGGAAACCACGTACTGTTCTGCGGTAGCCTGATCTGGCTTTTCCACAAACTGTTCAACCACTGCATAAGACTTATCACCAAACGGCTTACGTTTAATGTATCCATAGCCTGTTTCTGCACAGGTGGGTGTTACACCAAAAGACACCAGATGTTTTTGCTCTGCTGCATAACGTGCCTTTTCGATAGCTGCATGAAAAGCCTGTCTGTTTTTAATAACGTGATCGGCTGTCAATATCAGTAGTTGTGCTGTACTACCATATGCTTTCATTGCATGTAGTGCAGCCACCGTAATAGCGGGTGCAGTATTGCGTCCACAAGGTTCCAAAATAATTTTTGCATTCTCAAAACCTACTTCACGCAACTGCTCTGCTACTACGAAACGATGATCATTGTTAGCAATTACAACCGGCGGAGCTAGTCCGGGAATCCCTTTCAGTCTGTGTAATGTTTCCTGAAACAACGTATATTTAGCATTAAAATTAATAAATTGTTTTGGAAATTGTGCCCGTGACTGCGGCCAGAGTCGACTGCCGGAACCACCGGATAAAATAACAGGGATTAACATATCTAAATCCTTATGTAAAAGACTTAATACGCTGCATATCAGCATCAACCATCATGGTAATAAGTGTTTCCAGTGATGTTTTTGGTAGCCAGCCAAGCTGTTTTCTTGCTTTGCTGGCATCACCCTGCAATACATCTACTTCAGCAGGACGGTAAAGTATTGGATCAAATCCTGATATAATCTTCATAGTTTAGTGAAAGATGCCCAAAAGCAATCCTGCATATTTCCCGTACTGTGGTTGTAGTGTCTGTGGCAATCACGTAATCATCCGGTTTTTTCGCAGCATAAGGTGCATGGCTTCCACGTAGTCACCGGCAAAACCCCAGTCACGCTTAGCATCAATATTACCCAGCCTTAACTCTTTTTGAATACCGCATTTGATACGTACGGCTGCATCGGTTACTTTGCGGGTTACAAACTCAGGGCTGCGCAGTGGTGATTCATGGTTAAACAGAATACCGCTGGAAGCATGAAGGTTAAAGCTTTCCCGATAATTTACAGTTATCCAGTGACCATAAAGTTTAGCGACACCATAGGTGATGTGGTATGGTTTTGTTGGAAAATTTGTTCAATAACACGCTAACAGTTGACACTTCAAATTTGCACATAAAACTAAAGCGCACGCTATTCAATGGTAAACTTTGAAAAAGTTATGAACAGATTTTTGGCTTAAACATATTCAGTTTTATTGCAAAAGCACTGTTCAGCCTTTACAGAGAGAAATTTAGTATACAACCCGTCAAAAAAAGCTTGTATTTTATTCCACAAAAAAAATACAATTAGGTTTGTATATTGTTTTTATGAGGAGGGGATAAAATTGAAAAAAACAATAAGAAATATGTCTTGTGTATGTTTATTGATTTTTCCTGTGCTTTTTGCTAATTGTATACAGGCAAAGTATTGTGGTTTGTGTGGTAGTGACCCATGCGTATGTGAAGATATGATTTAGCTTGTTGTACTGTATACCCATTTAGAAAAAGAAAGAAAAGCGTGGAGACTTGATTGCTGAAGGACTGCAGATACTCAAACAAAAACCCCAAGGCGGGGTTTGAATAAACAAAATTTACTTTTCGTGTTTTGGTGTTGATTGTAAATTACCTGCATGGTAAACTTCTGCAGCAAGGTCAACAGAGCTTCTCTTTTTAATCAGACCTAAAATGTCTTTATTTTCCTTTTGCTTTCCGTAAGGTACAAACAGAGCTTTTCCTCGTTTGTCTGTGTTTTCAGGAACATCAGTAAGGTAGTAAACAGCTAATGATTTACGACTATTTTCTGCAGGACAAGTAATAGGTTTTGGAAGTCCGTGCCAGCTGTTTTGTGTTGTATCAAATAATACCGCTCTGTTAAATCTGTCTTTCATACACAAATTCTGATTTGGAGTTTTTGGCTGAATAATAAAAATCCTTGCTTTTAAACTGCTGGTGCTGAAATAACCTTGTCATTCCGGCAGGGATTGCCTAAATCCCGTAACAGGGAAGTTATATTTTCGGTAGTGATTGCTGCTAATGGATTCCCGCCTCCACGGGAATGACGTTCGCCCAGCGACACGGGCAAACCCGTTGGACTGAAAGAAGTCCAAACCACCCCGACTGAGGGCTGTCTCTTAGTCACATTTTTTAAGCTCTCATTTTTATCCAGGCAGGTTGCCTGTTATTGAATATACCAGACTTTTTAGCATAAACCGTGGACTGAGCTTGTCGAAGTTGCGGAGATAAAGCAGCCGGGCTTCGACAGGCTCAACCCACGGTGCACGTCGAGCAAAGGTGCAGGCTTGTCATTTCTGTGAAAGCAGTAATCCTGCAGCTCACGGTGCGTTCAGTAAAGATTGGTATATTCAGCAGAAGAGAAAATTTTCAGAACAAGAAGCTGAGCTTAAAAAATGTAACTAAGAGACAGCTGTTAAATAAAGAGGCTACCGCCTTTATCATTTTCTCGGCTGTATTGGTTTTTTCATTGTGCTCCCAAAATCCCAAATGTCCTCCCCGGGATTCCTGCCAGTTTTGCTCTAAATAAATAATTAGATATTACAAGCGGTGGAGCTAATTCAGGAATCCCTTTCAGTCTGTGTAATGTTTCCTGAAACAATGTATATTTAGCATTAAAATTAATAAATTGTTTTGGAAATTGTGCCCGTGACTGCGGCCAGAGTCGACTGCCGGAACCACCGGATAAAATAACAGGGATTAACATATCTAAATCCTTATGTAAAAGACTTAATACGCTGCATATCAGCATCAACCATCATGGTAATAAGTGTTTCCAGTGATGTTTTTGGTAGCCAGCCAAGCTGTTTTCTTGCTTTGCTGGCATCACCCTGCAATACATCTACTTCAGCAGGACGGTAAAGTATTGGATCAAATCCTGATATAATCTTCATAGTTTAGTGAAAGATGCCCAAAAGCAATCCTGCATATTTCCCGTACTGTGGTTGTAGTGTCTGTGGCAATCACGTAATCATCCGGTTTTTTCGCAGCATAAGGTGCATGGCTTCCACGTAGTCACCGGCAAAACCCCAGTCACGCTTAGCATCAATATTACCCAGCCTTAACTCTTTTTGAATACCGCATTTGATACGTACGGCTGCATCGGTTACTTTGCGGGTTACAAACTCAGGGCTGCGCAGTGGTGATTCATGGTTAAACAGAATACCGCTGGAAGCATGAAGGTTAAAGCTTTCCCGATAATTTACAGTTATCCAGTGACCATAAAGTTTAGCGACACCATAGGTGATGTGGTATGGTTTTGTTGGAAAATTTGTTCAATAACACGCTAACAGTTGACACTTCAAATTTGCACATAAAACTAAAGCGCACGCTATTCAATGGTAAACTTTGAAAAAGTTATGAACAGATTTTTGGCTTAAACATATTCAGTTTTATTGCAAAAGCACTGTTCAGCCTTTACAGAGAGAAATTTAGTATACAACCCGTCAAAAAAAGCTTGTATTTTATTCCACAAAAAAAATACAATTAGGTTTGTATATTGTTTTTATGAGGAGGGGATAAAATTGAAAAAAACAATAAGAAATATGTCTTGTGTATGTTTATTGATTTTTCCTGTGCTTTTTGCTAATTGTATACAGGCAAAGTATTGTGGTTTGTGTGGTAGTGACCCATGCGTATGTGAAGATATGATTTAGCTTGTTGTACTGTATACCCATTTAGAAAAAGAAAGAAAAGCGTGGAGACTTGATTGCTGAAGG
>JAPORK010000410.1 GCA_026710285.1 Endozoicomonadaceae bacterium
CTTGTCATTCCGGCAGGGATTGCCGGAATCCCGTAACAGGGAAGTTATATTTTCGGTAATGATTGCTGTTAATGGATTCCCGTCTCCGCGGGAATGACTTCGGAGAAAACGAGAAATAATGAAATAATGGCAGACTCAGTAAAAGCTGGTGTATTTAGCAGGAGATAAAGTTTTCAGGGTAAGAATTGGCACTTAAAAAATGTGACTAAGAGACAGGGGAAGGACAGGGTGAAAGCTCGGTCTTACTCGATGCAGATTTTCAGCGTTATCTATTTGTTAAGGAAAGATTTTTGTTAAACCGAAAACTCCGAGCTGGGGTTAGAGGAATCCTTATGCCTGTTGGGTGTTATCAACAAAAAAAGCAATATAATCTTCTCTATAAGTCAGTTGATTTTTTTGTAATATGCTTATTGTGTACAATAGTCTGTTCAGCTATGCAGGTCAGTAATTTTATAGACAGAAAAAAATATAAAACATCGGTCATAATTAGCAAATCTAATAAGTTAGCTGTGGCTACTGGGCAATTAAAACATTTATTTCAGACCGGGAGTGGTTACACAAATCAGTGGTCTAATGCTTTTAATTTTTCTAAACAATGGGGTGCACAGACAGACCCACGTACAGGAACGCTCAGTGTATATATTAAAACTGGAAGTTTAGTGAGTAATTTTGGGCATGGTCCGGATATTGATTTGAGAGTAAATTATAGCAGTAATGCAACGGCAGATCCTGATGGGCTTGGGCATAGCTGGAGTTGGAATTTGACCCATTTTTATCCTCAATCCGGTCAGCTGGTTACATCAACAGGACAAAATTTTTATTTACAGAAAAGAAATAATGGTCAGTGGTTTCTTTTATATCATAAACTTCAGGATATACGTATTGACGGTGATAAAAAAACACATTTTATTATTACTTATAATAACGGATTACGGGAAATACTCAACCATGAAGGTTATGAAACGATACTCGAACAACAAAATGGGTGGCGTGTACATTTTTTTTATAAGCAGGGAACACACTTACTAAAATATATTATGGATGATACAGGGCACAGTATTATACTGCATTATAATCCTAATCATATTACAGTTATCAGCAGAGCAAGTGAGGGGCAACCTGTTCACATCGTACTGAGTAAAGAGAATAATAAATTAAAAAAATTTATACTCTCTTTACAGCAAAGAGAAACCAGTCCGTTGGTTTATATCCATTACACAGGACGCTTAATTACCAGAATTGATTATCCAACAGGTTTAAAAAGAACATTTGCCTATAACTGTAAAGATGCAATGAAAATTCCTTTTTTGACAGATAATCAGTTACACAGTTTGTGTGTTGTTTCCAAAATGAGTATTTTCCCCGGCATGGGACAGACGACAACAGAAGTTAATTATCGCTACTCACAAGCTAATCAGAATGAACATAACTATCTTGGATTTAATGCTAATCTTCCAGCTGTTCATGGTCTTTACAAAGATATTTTATTTGAAGCACCAGCAAGTTATACTTATCAAACAGAAGAAGATAATGGTATTATCAGAGAGGTTCGTACTTACAATAAATATCACTTGCTTATAAATGATGAAAAAATTAGTGATTGCACCAAACTTAAAATTTCTGCAGTACATACATTTTTTTGTCAGACAGACAGACAAAATGGCTGTGCTAATCTTACTTTTACAGATTTACCATCTACTTATAGTCATCCATTAAAGATTGTCTGTCGTATCTGGAGTCAGTCATCTGTTCATCCTGCTATGAGTACAGAAACGATGACTTATGATCAATATGGACGTATTATTAAGCATAAAGACGTCTTTGGACGCTTAAAAATAATACATTATTGTCCTGAAAAAGGAGATGCTGCCTGTCCTGTACCTTCCGTTAACTGGCCTGCTAATACTTTAAAAGAGTGGATAGAGACTTATCCTGCTGAAATAACCGGTCAAATATCTCCACCTGCTATTATAACTTACAATTATTATCGTAAAATTTTTAATTATACTGGTCATGCATATGCTCTGGTTCTGGATCATCAGATACAAAGAGCAGGCAGACAATATATCAGTACAAATTATCACTATTATCACAATCTGAAAGACAGTTTTACTTATGGATTGTTACGACAAACTGTATTGAAAGGTAGTACAGAGCAATCTTCTGCACTGCGTTCAGTTATCAAAAATTACTACTATTTTCACAGTGCAGATAACAAAACTAAAACAGCCTATACCGCCATCTTGCTTAAATCAGGGCAGCGACGTTTATCTTCTTTGATTACAACCAGCGTATTTACTAATCAGTTGTTACAGGATGCCAGTGCTTCAGAAAAAAATATTACCCGATATCATTATGATCTTTGGGGACGATTAACCCAGGAAGATATTGCAACAGAGACACACTTTGCTACAAAAAGTTATTATCACTATACCGTCTCACCAGAGTTAAATCAGCTGTTAATTACTATGGCAGACGGATTACAAAAAAAAATTATTTTTGATGGTCTTGGAAGACCATTAATGCGTTTTAAAGAAGCATTGTCAAATGAAGATAAACCAGAACCTGGTCAATGGATCCCGGTGCAAAAAACAGATTATGACAACCATGGGCATATTGTGGCACAACACAGTTATAGCATGGATAAATCAGCAATACACATACAGACTGTTACTCAGGATTATGATGATTCAGGAAGGGTCGCTCAGATACACTTTCCTGATGGTGAAACCAAAGTAATGCGCTATGATGATGCTGATCGTTGTATAATCAGTTATCAGAAAAATCACAAACAAACACATTCTCCGGTTGCTGTTGTTCGCACTAATATATTGTATAAGCCGGTTATACAACTGCTATTACCTGCTGGTGATGATGTTTTACCTGCAACTAAAATCCTCTGTAACATAGAGCAAATCAGAGCAAAAGTACCCGGTGCAAAAATAATAACGATGACTTATGATGGTTTTGGTCGCAGGCTGCGTGTTACAGATCCACTGGGACATATCATAAAAACATGCTATAACGCAAAGGGGCAGGTGACAGAAGTAACTGATCCGGTAGGAAATATTGTACGCAGCGTTTATGATTTAGCCGGACATGTGATTCAGTCCTGGGCTTTTCCTGCATCAGGCGGTCACTATTTACTCTCTTGTGCACAATACAATGCTGCCGGAGAAAAACTGTGGAGTGCAGGAGAAGATGGTAAACGTACTTTTTTTACTTATACAGATGCCGGAAGATTAAGCAGTACTACGACACCTTCAGGACATATATTCAGTATACAATACAATGATGCGGGTCTGCCGGTAGAAAAAAGAACTGATGGAAAATTAACGCTGCATATTCGTTACGATTTTGCCACAGCAAGAATAGCAGAACAACTTGATCCCAATAGCAGAACAACATTTAGTTATACTGCTGACGGATTAATACGCCAGATGATTTATTCAGGAGAAAATGGTTATCCGGATTATCAGCTAAAGTGGCAATATGATAAAAATCGTCGGATTACCCATATTACCGACACCCATGGTAATACAATAATAACAACTTATGATATACAGGGAAGAACATTACAAATGAATTATAAGCCCTTTCATGATAAAACTGAAATGCTGGTTCACTCTGTTTATGATGGTTTTTCTCGGTTAAAAGAACTAGACTACGGTAGTGGCATGAAGAGGGATTTATATTATGATACCTTTGGTCATCTGCTACAAATGAGTGATACGCTATCTGATAAACAATTATTAACGACTACCTTTGAATATGACGCTAATAATAATATAGTCAAATTAGTCAAAGATAACGAACAACAACACGCAAATTTGAATTATCAGTATGATGCACTTAATAATCTGGTACGTATGACTTGTAATGGCTCTTCTGGTTTGCCATTGTGTCCGCGAGATACCACTTTCAAAACTTTTACCAACAAAGATGTTCCGGTTATTATCAGGCAAGACTATACTTTTACACCACTTAACCTGCTGCGTACTATGCGTGAAACATTACAAAATCCTTCAAAACAACAAACATTTAGAAAACTAATGACTTATAGTTATACTGATGTTTCAGTACCACTGCGTCTTCAGCAAATCAGTACGATGTGGAATCTGCAACCTGCAATTATCCGACATTTTAGTTATGATGTTATGGGCAATATGATAACAGACGGAAATGGTAATCATATGCTATACAGTGCCTCTAACCAAATTTTGCAGGTCATCAAACCCGATGGAAAACGCAGTAATTATACCTATGATGGTAGCGGCAGAGAAGTTAAAGAAAAAAATGAAACCGGTATACACTACCTTTTTTATTATGGGAATAAACTACTCAATGAACAAATCAATATACCAGGTAAAGAAAACCATCTCATTGGTTATTTAGGTGTAGCAAAGACCACCGACGGACACATTACTGAATACGAAGAAAATAATTATAAAGGTGATGTCATTGGTATATTAACTAAAAACCAGAATGATAATCGTTCATACAGATTGTGGCAGCGTAATTTATATAGCCCTTACGGAATGGTTTTTCACAATTATAAGGCTTTGGTTCCTGCATATAAAAAAACATTAATTGGCTTTGATGGTGAACGGACAGATCCTGCCACTGGCTGGCAGTTTTTAGGTGCTGGACACCGAACCTATAATCCCGGGCAACGCTATTTTGTTAGTGAAGATCCCTCTGGTGGCGGCTATGCTTTTGCCAACAATAATCCGATTATGAACACAGATCCGTCGGGAAACAGATCGCAATGGCTGGGAGAAACATTTAAATGGTTTGGATATATTGCATCCTGTGGGTTAAATGCACTGCATGCTAAGTGGGCAAATATTGCAGGAGCAGTGATGATGGGAGGACTGACTGCAATTACCTTAGGTACAACCGTAGCAACTTATGGTGGAACAACACTGGCTGGTGTTGTAGCAGGAGGAAGTGCCGCTTATGGTGCTATTCCGGTTGTTGCCGCAGCAATACCTGTAAATAAAGGGTTGAATATAGCTGCTTCTGTAGTGGGGCTAACACAAATGGCAACCAATATTGCTACGGCTGCTTTTAGTGCAGGAGCCTTGTTGTTTTCTCTGGCAGATAAAGCGACCAAAATGGCAGCATGCATGGAAATGCTCCCTTATTGTATGTTGGGAGATACCGCTAATTCTGTATCTGATTACTCAATGGTAATAAGACCCGGTTCACTCTTTAAAATATTGAAGAGAGATAGCCCAAACCTCATAGATGGAGGGGTGATCAGATTAAATAATATCGATGATATTAGCAGTCTGTGGAGGATAATCAATAAACCTCCTTTTAATGCTAAATGTGATACCGCAACTCTCCTGCTTGTAGTAAAACATAACCACAGAATATTGTTTGTTGAATTTTTAGAATGGTTTTTGCTGCAACGTCGAGATTATGCGTTGCAATCTGCAGCAGCTTCTTACCTTAGTTTTTTCTCAGACATATTGAATATGTTTCGGGAAAACAGCCAGATAACCACTGAACAAAACAACATATTCCATTGTGTTTATTACAAAGATTTTAGCTCTTTTCTAAACAGAATCATACCTGAATTTGGAGATACAGCAGTTATTGCCTCTGCAAACCATGTAAATGTTTTGGAAAGGCATCCACACAACGTGTTTGGCATGTATATATTTAATAAAGACTATATCGGGCATGAGGGACTTCCAATAGATGAAGTTGAATCCCGCTATTTTGGAGAAGGTGTGGACCCTCAAAGTTTGCCGTATCGTGGTTATCTGGCTTTACCAAACCCACTGGTTCATTTAACTCCGTCACTGCAAAAATTAAATGTATCCGAAGAGGCTGCTTCGTGACTATCAAAAAAAATTAATTTACGTGAGCTTACAATATGTTCAGGGGCAATGGGGATAAACAGAATACTATTTAATGCTATCTACATAAATTAATATTATATAACAAAATGTGAAAAAACCAGAATATTGACTATAAAGTTACAAGGATTTTAAATTAATTTTTCAAAGTCTGTAGTTAAAAAAGACAACTGCCTCTTAAAAAGCTGTAAGCATTTATAAAACCAAAAATCAACAGAAATAACAAGGATGATGATATAGTGCATCCTGTGTTAATCCAGCCAGGGGAGGATACTTTGTACTAAACGGTGAAGCATTTCGGGTAATCCGATAAACGACACCAGTTTATGTGATGGAAAAATATTATGGAAAATAACGCCTTAGCCATGAAGAAAACCATTGTCTTCACTGGCATTTTAATTACTGTGATCTTCTATGGTTTTGAATATCTTATTCGTACCAACCCCAGCATCATTATTCCTGAATTAAAAAGCACCTATCACCTGAATTCTTTTGGTATTGGTAGTCTAGTTGGTATGTATTACTATACCTATGCACCGTTTGCGCTGATCGCAGGTTTGCTGCTTGATGAATTTGATGCCAGAAAAGTTATACCCATCGGCTTTCTTATCTGTGCCATTGGAACGTTGATGTTTGGTATTACTCAATATGAAGTAGCATTACTTGGTCGTCTTTTGCAAGGTATGGGTTCAGCTTTTGCTTTTGTGAGTTGTGTCTATCTGCTGACTAAATATTTGAGTCCTAGGCTACTGCCACTAATGATTGGTATTGTTCAGTCTATTGGTATGCTTGGTGGTGCACTGGGACAAGGTCCTTCTGCTTATATTTTACAAACGGCACATATACACTGGCAGAGCTACTGGTTCATATTGGGTATTATCGGTGTTACCCTTGCTGTGTTAGCTTATATCTTTATAATTTCAGAATCTGACAAGAGTCAGCAAAATAAAGAAAATAATGTTAGTGTAAGATCTATTTTAGCAACAGTATTCAAAAATCCTCAGAGTTGGTTATGTTCGCTGACTTCTGCTGCACTATTTGCACCTACGACCATTTTTGCTATGATTTTTGCTATTCCTTATATTCAGCTAACTCACGGCATTAGCCGTACTATCGCTGCCAGTGTTGTCTCTATGGTACCCATTGGCTGGATTATTGGTTGTGTGATTATGGGGTGGATAGCTGTGCTATTTAAAAATCGCAAAATTCCTGTATTTCTCGGTATAGTTGGTGTACTGGTATTTTTACTGCTGGTCATTTACAATACTGATACTTCAGTTTTGACTCTCTCTGCTTACTGTCTGATCCTGGGTATATTCTCTGGTACAGCAATGATTCCTTATAGTATTGCGCAAGATAGCAATGGTGAGCATGCCCGTGGTACTACCCCAGGTTTTATGAATGTGGTTGTATTTGGAATTACTGCTGTTCTTGCACAGATTACCGGCGCCATTATGAATACTAAACAACATCATATATTGTCGATAGTTAATTATCAACATGCTTTTATAGTGCTCTTTATAGGTCTGATTATTGCCTTGATTTTATTTATCAGGGTAAAAGACATAGAAAGGATTGCTGCAAAGAAAAACGCAGAACCTGCATTAAATACTTCCACCAGTCCATAATCGGATATTGACATTCTCCCCTCCCTAAAGCTGTCTTTTATACACAAATCCCCAACAAAAATTTCAGATAAACAGAGCAGTAAATACAGGTAAATTCAGACAATTTCATCAATACTACCCTATC
>JAPORK010000469.1 GCA_026710285.1 Endozoicomonadaceae bacterium
AAAATATTAAAGACTCCCCAGGTTCAGTGCACAGATCAGGTACACTAAAACTTACAGAAGTATATGATTTTACAGATGATCCAATTAACTGGTTCAAAGAGAGTATGTTATTTTCATCATTAGAAATTACTTCTAAATCCATCTCTACCGCCCGGTCTAAAAATATGGATAAAGAATCTAAAAATATGGGTATTCTTTTACTGCATGATGCAACAAGTGCCATGCTTATCTCATTTCTAACCCCGGAAGCACCATATAAATCAGCCAAACTTTTTTGAACTTTTTCTATATCATCCAGATCTGTAATCTGAATTGCTGGTAGAGAATTTTCGTTATTAATAAGAGCTGGAATACTTTCCATTAATTTATGGTATAAATTTATTGACTTCTCTGTAGTTACTTCAAAAGAATCATTATCGCTACTATCACTCACATCTGCATCAAAGAGATAAGGGTTGACCTGATTATCAGCGGACACAGCTGAAACCGACTCAATCTCTGAAAATGCTTCAGCAGCTACTTCATTCATTTCAAATGCTTCATTTGTGACTGTCGCAACATCTGTAACTACACCAGAGGTGCTTAACCAACCATATGCAGGCGATGCAACACTTCCAACCAGGACAGAGAAAAATTGTATCATTCCTACAACGGAGGCGGCTATGTTAAGACCTTTATTAGAAGGAACAGATGCAGCAGCAACAGATAAACCAGAGCAACTTCCATTCATAATGATAACGGGTAATGCTAAGCTTAGTCCTCCACCCGATGCAGCCATCAGACCTGCTGAAATAATTGTTCCGGTAATAGCTGCCCACCGTTGTGGAATTGCTCTCATACCCAGTGAACCGATATAACCCAGTATTTTAAATGCTTTACTAACTCCTTTTGAAATATTACCAGTGGGATCACTATTCATTATCGGATTATTACTACCAAAAGCATAACCATCACCTGCCGAATCTTCACTAACAAAATAACGCATAGCAGGATTATAAGTACGGCGTCCGTTACCTAAAAATTGCCATCCGGTTGCAGGATCAGTGTCTTTACCATTAAAACCAACCAGATTTCGCTGGTAAAAGGGTAATGAAGAAGGAATACTGTACCAAAACATACCATAAGGACTATAAATATTACGTTGACTTACCCGATAATTGTTGTTTTTAGGTGATTTTGTTAATATACTAATGATGTCACCTTTATAATTATTTTCATAGTATTGATAAATAAGGCTATCGATAGTTTTTGCTATACCCTGATAGCCAGTAATATGTGTTGCTTGCCCAAAACTGTCTATTTGTTTATTGATCAAATGACGACCACGATAAAACAAAAAGACATCACCTGCAGTATCTTTTTCAAATACTTCCTTTCCACTACCATCATAAGCATAACTACTCTGTTTTCCTTGCGCCGTAATAACATGAGTAACCTGGTTAAAAGCATTATAAGTAATATGATTGTTTTCTCCGTCTGTTATCATATTCCCGACCATATCATAATTAAAATAATGAACCGTGGCAGAACGCTCATCCCATTTTGTACTAACTTGTTGTAAACGTAAAGGTGCTTTTAGATTATAATATCCATAAGTAATTATTTTCTTTAAAGTACCCGGAGCTTGAACATTTTGTAAAATTTCTCTGATTTGTGAAAGTCGGTTTAATGGCGTAAAAGTATAATCCTGACGGGTGATTATCGGTGCATTTTGCAACCCTCCTGAACTGGTAATAGTGGTATCCCGGGGACATAAAGGCAAATCAGCAGAGCCGGTACAAGTCATACTGCTCAAATTATTCAATACATCATAATGATAGTTCAACACAGCCTGCTGATTATTTTCCGTCTGCTGAACCAGTGTTTTAATATTACTATTTACATCATAACTTAAATGCCAGCGCATCAGTAGTTTCTCTGCTGTTTTATCGGTTATCTTCTTTTCTCTGCCCCAGTTATCATAGGTAATAGTACGTTGCATTCCACTGCCATAATGTATTGATACAACTCTGGAAAAATCGTCATACACAGGAACAGATAATACTTCAGAGTTGGTTTTAATATGTGACTGATAATATATAGCTGAATTTCTTCCCAGGTGATCATAAGTTATCAACGTTTGATTACCGGAAATATCAGTCTGACTGGTAATACGTCTGTTGTTGTCATATTTCCAAAATAGATTATAATCCGGATAATGATTTTTACCAATATGCACTAACTGCACAGGTAAATGATCAATACTATAAACCAATATCGTTTTTCCTGTCGCATCACTTTTTGAAACAGGTAAAGCAGTAACAGGATCATAGGTTATTTTTTGCAATAAATGTCCATTAAGATATTTTGCAACAGGAAGACCTAATAAATTATATTGTATAGAAATTTTATGTTTTACGGATGTTGTAACTGTCGCTATTTTCCCCGCAGGCGTATAAGTGAACCAGGTTTTACCGCCATCTTCTCCTGCCTGCCATAGTAACTGACCGGCTGCATTATATCTGGCCGTATACAAAAGATACTCTTTCCCTGTTGCAGGTAATGCCCATCGGGCAATTACTTTTCCGAGAAGATCATAATGTTGATGAATACGATCTTGCTTAGGATTTATAATATCGGTTACACGTCCGATTGCATCATAACGTCTTTTAACAACCTTGCCTGAAGGGTCAATGGTTTTAATCGCTCTTCCAAATCCATCATAGAAAAAAGCAGTTGTTTTGACCCGCCTGAATTTAGTATCGATATTACACAATTTTTTTACATTAGCCAGTACCGCCACTTCAGATGCAGGGAATATTTGCTGAAGTATCGGTTTATTGAGTATATTAGCATGGATTACAGAGAGTGTAGAACGTAAACCTGAACGGCTTTGTAAGTAACTAACCATACAACGATCAGCATCATCATACTTTGTAATAGCCTTTTCACCATTGGGTAAATGAATTTGTAACGTGCGCCCCATTTCATCATAATCTTTTGTTGTTGTTAATGAGATTATTTTTCCATTGGCTTCCTCTGTGTATAAAGATTGTTGTTTAACTCTTCCGTAATTATCATAACTTTTTTTACTTTTAATCTGCCAGACATCTGGTTTTACTTTTCCGTTTGCGTATATTGCCTGACCAAAATGCACTAACTGCCGTCCCATACCATCAAAGGTTATTTTACTTTTTAATCCATTAGCAGCCGTTATAATAATATAATTCTGTTGATGGGATATGACATATTGATAATGAACAGAGGTTGCAAACATCGTTCCAACAGCTAAATCAGTTTGTAATAAATGACCTGATTTGTCATAGTGATAACGGGTTACATTTCGTCCTGTAGCATCACTACGCATCAATAGCTGATGGGTAAAAAGACTTATCGTTACTGTAGGTAATAATTGAAATTTCTTTCCACCCAGTGAAATAGTACTATAAATCGTTTCATTTTGATTATCACTGCTTTTGACATAACGATAATTATGTACAACTGACGTTAATGGAGAGGACTCTCCAATATTACCTGTCAGCGTTGTTTTTTTGAGCAGACCATAACTCAATGCATCAGCAGGTGTATCGTAATAATCCCGAGTTACGGTTGTCCACTGCTCACTTGCCCGTAGTGTTTGATGGTCAAGCACCAAAATATACCCTGCTCCCTGAAAATTAGCCAGTTTACGATAAAAATTGTAATGTGTTACGGCGGGAAGGTTTGATCCTTTGGCAGGATAAAAGGTAATCTTTTTTGGCAACTGGCTAAAAAGCCATCCGGGTGATGTAGGTGGACATGCTACTCCATCACCTTTCACCGGACAGTAATGGGTAGTAGTAATACGTCCATAACCGTCTTTGTGGCTAATGATTCTTCCATAATTATCATACGTGTTTGTCTCTGTATTTGTTGCAGTTGATCCTGTTTGTCCTCCCCATACATAAGTTACAGTTTTCAACGGTAAACTATAGTTGGATGGTAAATCAGAGAAACTGGTATGGGCGCAGGCATCAGGACTATCTGTACTACAAAAGTAGCTTTTGACTTCTGATAGTAAACGTCCTGTATGATTACTGATTAACCGGGTATCAGTCAGCAAATGATATTTATTCCAGGTACGGATTTCTTTTGTAAGACCATTATCTTTTATTGTATGGTAAATATAATTGACAGGTGCTTCAAACAGAGAATCTCTTTTCATTCCTGGAAAAAAGGAGAGTCCACCATTAAAACCGAGATAATTATGAGCATTACTCTCCATTGTGTAGTAATAATTAACCTTCATTTCAGGCTGACCTGCACCCGGATTTACAGATTCATTCGCTACAACACATAAAGATTTAACTGAAAAAGTACTTTGCAAAGAAAATTTCATAGCATTCGAACAATTATAAGTTATTCGTTTTTTCATTCCGGAAGGATAATCAACAGATGATAAAAGATAACCATATCTGTACTTAAGATGAATAGAAGGAACAGTGGGATGCCGGTCAGATAATAATATAACTTTATTAATGCGACTATGCTGATTATCAATCTGTATAGTAACGGATTGTCCGTCAATACTATAACTGTTAACAACCCAATAGCCCTGATTACGGATAATACTTATTCTATGATTCATATTATCAATAATCGTATTCAACAGATGTGTTCCCTGCTGATATAAAAAATCTACACTGCGTCCGTCCTGTTGTTCCAGCTGAGTGATATAACCCTCGTGAGACAAAGTTTCTCTTAACCCATTTGCATAGGTAATTACAAAATGAGTGCTTTTATCACCAGAAACTTTAATATCCTGAAGTTTATGATACAGTGGTTTCCAGAGCTGATAACCTTCAGATTGTAAATAGAAAGTTTGCCCAAAAGAAGTTGTTAACTGATCAGTTACCGGATTAAAATGTGTCAGATTCCAGCTCCAGCCATGACCTAAACCATCCGGATTCGCTATTGTCATACTGTTATAATTGATTTGTAAATTAATATCAGGACCATGTCCAAAATTACTTAATAAATTTCCCACATCAAAATGAGCAGTCAGTATACCTGTACGGGGATCTACTTCAGTTCCTGATAATTTATTAAAATTAAAGGCATTAGACCACATAGGTGTTTTGCCCTGCGTAGCATTTAGCTTTTGATTTTTTATAACTGGTTCTATGTGATGATTAACAGAGTTATCTGCTTTTTTATAACCAGTTAATCGCTTAGAAATTAAACGAACCCTATTTGATTTTGTGTGTAAAACAGCAGTTACAACAAAGTAATTTTGCTGAAAATAGAAAAATAAAAGAACTAAAAAAAATACAGAAAATTTGTTGCACATAGTTTTCATTAATATATTTTTAATGATTGTTTGTATTAGCTGTAAATCATCCTATTAAAAACAAGTTCATTTTTAAAAGTTAAATAAAATTTAATTTTTAATATCGAGTATTTTGTGTTAATTAAAAACGAACAAAAAAAACTTTACTATCGAAAGAATTAAAATAAGCAGACTATTTATATGTTAATGTTATGTATTATACAATTAATAATTTGTTGTTTTAGGATTATGTATGACCTTTAATTCATTGTATAAATTTTATTATATTTGTCAAATATAAAATCTTGTTGTCGCAAGATTTAATGTCAGTCAAAGTGCTAATGATAATTTTTTATCTGAAATTAAAAATAACTTAATCCTGAATTATTGATGGTTTTTAAGCAATCAATAATTCAGACTAATATTTAACAAAGTGATACGTTAAATGATCACAAATGACAAATTATTCACAAGCTTCCATTAAAGTTAACAATGCTTCAGTTTTTTCATTCAGGTACTGTTTATCTTTGTGGCTCTCCACATTGAGACGCACCAGACTTTCAGTATTGGATTGTCTTAAATTAAAACGCCAACGGTCAAATTCAAGACTAATACCGTCTGTATGGTCAATATTTTTTGCTGTTTTCCGGTAAGCAGATAATACCGTATCTATTACCTTTTGTGGCTGTTTTAACCGCATATTAATTTCACCTGATGAAGGATAGATATTGACTCTGTCTTCCACTAGTGCAGAGAGCGGTTTACCTGATTCCGATATCATTTCAGCTACCAACAGCCATGGAATCATGCCACTGTCACAATAGGCAAAATCACGAAAATAATGGTGGGCACTCATTTCTCCACCATATACGGCATCTTCCTGACGCATACGCTCTTTAATAAAGGCATGTCCTGCTTTGCTCATCACTGCTTGACCACCGGCACGATTGACAATATCAATTGTATTCCATGTAAGGCGCGGATCGTAAATAATTTTTGCTCCTGGTTTTTTTTCTAAAAATGCATTGGCCAATAATCCGACAATATAATAGCCTTCAATAAACCGTCCTTGTTCATCAAAAAGAAAGCATCGGTCAAAATCACCATCCCATGCAATTCCCATATCCGCATTGTGTTGCTTTACAGCATCAGCGGTTACCTGACGATTTTCAGTTAATAAAGGATTAGGTACACCATTAGGGAAACGTCCGTCTGGTTCATGCTGTATCTTAATAAATTGCACGGGGACAGAGAGGTAAGAAAACAGTTCTTCAAATTTATCAATGACATGTCCAGCAGCACCATTACCTGCATTGACCACCAGCTTTAGCGGTTTTAATGCATTTATATTGATATAACCGCACAAATGTGCAATATATTCATTCAATACCATGATTTTCTGATAACTGCCATGGAGTGTCGCATCAGGTTGCCATACAACCGATTCTGCAATGGTACGGATCTCCTGCAAACCTGACGTTGCAGAGACGGGTGCTGCACCTTTTTTTACCAGTTTCATTCCATTAAAATTTGCGGGGTTATGGCTGGCTGTTACCATAATACCGCCATCTGCCTGAAGGTGAAACGTGCTAAAGTAAACTTCTTCTGTACCGCACAACCCAATATCTTTTACATGAACGCCCGATGAACGCAGCCCATCGTTGAGTGCCTGTTTTAGCTCAGGAGTAGACAAACGCACATCACCACCTGTAATCACTGTTTTCGGCTTAAAATACTCCGCATACGCTTTACCTGTTCGCCATGCTATTTCAGGGTTTAGTTCATCAGGTAAACGCCCCCGGATATCATAAGCTTTAAAACATTTTAATGTCATTGAATTTGCTCTCTTGTATTTGCATTAATAGCAATATTTACAAAAATATCTTTTTATCATTCGTAAATTATTTAATATCAATATTTTCAGCACTCATTACAGGATAGTTTTCTTTTTATACAAACGTAATCAGCTATTGAAAACAACGCACGATATTAAAAATAATAACCTGCCTGAAGCCATACAAGCTGCTTTAATAACCAGACGAAATATTTCATAAAGAATTATATGGTTAACTCAAAGTATTAACAACTAAAATAGTACAATTACAGATACAAATCCAAATCAAAATTTTTACTATAAGCTGAGCCACAATAAAAAACACTATTCCCTCTGTTTGTAAATAATTAAATTATATATCCATTAATTTTCAAAATACTGGATTTTAATTTTTTATTTTCCTTTCAATACAGCAGACAGTTTTAAGCAGCAATTGCCCTGTAGTTGCTAAATTGTTTATAAACTCACAACTTTTGGGTCTTTTATGTCCAGGGCTTAC
>JAPORK010000325.1 GCA_026710285.1 Endozoicomonadaceae bacterium
TATCTTCAGCAATTTCTAATGTTGCCATCCTGAATCCTGATTTAATAGTTTTTAAATACATGATTATCATAACTATTTTATATTTAAATAATCAATGAGTAAGATCGCGGAAATATCGGATTAATGTATCGTATTTTATATGTAGAAATAATTGATTAGTAAACCATTCTATAAAAACGACATTATTCATATAAAAAAATAAATTTTTTGCAAAAATGTCTTTTTTTATTTTTTATATCTGCAAATACGTATGTATGATCAATTAAACACTTGTTTATAAAAGTATGACCGGATTGACGGAATTATTCCAAATCCCCTTCCTTCAGGACTGTCTTTCATACACAAATACTTCAATAAAAATTAATATTATCTGTGGGAATGAACAAATCAGCACAGGTGAACTCAGATAATATCAGCTTTCGTATAATTTCAATACAACTATGTCCGCTGGCTGAGCCTGTCGAAGCCTGGAGAAAAAAGCAATCCGGCTTCGACAGGCTCAGCCCACGGTTGTACGCTCGAAAGGCTGGTATATTCGGCAGAAGACAAACTTTACAAAATAAAAGTTAGGACTTAAAAAATGTCACTAAGAGACAGCCTTTAGGAAGGGGAGGATGTCAAATATGTAATATTGTATACCAGAAAGATTTTTTCTACCTTTAAGATTTTACCGCTACTGTGTTGAGAGCAGCTCACTTTGTGATAACATGCCATTATACTTTTAATCCATTGCCTTTGTTCTAAAATAGAAGGTAAGCTTATTAAGTTCTGATAATAAACAGAAGTTTGTTCCGTTTGAGAAATTTCTATATATTGGTTTTCTTACTTCAGGTAGGAAAAAAGATTAATGTATATGAATGTTTATCTGAACTATACTCAATTAATAAATGGACAATACTTGCAAATTTATGTAATAAAAATTCTAAACATTTATTTCGTTGTTTAATAAAAATAAAATTTTTTAAAATTAGTGGTTTAACAGTTTTTAATTTGCTTGTTGAGTCCATAACAAAAATAAAACAAGTACTGATAAAAATTGGTGATATATCACGATGCGATTAGCTAAATCATATACAATTTATTGGGTGCTACTTCTCTTATCAATAGCTTTATTGGGTATAGCATTGCTTTTTGAGCATATAAAAGGCTTGATACCTTGTCCGTTATGCATTTCTCAAAGATTTATCTTTGGTATAATCGGGTTTTTGTCTTTTATTGTAATTCTGTTCAGACCAGGCGGTACAAAATTAAGAGCGTTTGGTCTGTTGGTCTTTATCTTTAGCTTGCTTGGGTTAGCATTAGCTTACCGTCAAATCTATTTAGAGCATCTTCCGGCTTCAGCATCCAGAGTCTGCCTGCCAGGGCTTGAATATTTAATTCAAATAATGCCTTGGCAGGAAATATTAAAAACAATGTTCGTTGGTAGCCCTGAATGTGGTGTAGTGCACTGGACCTTTCTGGGATTTTCAATGGCTGTATGGTTGGTGCCAGTGTTTGTGTTTATAGCCGTCATAGGTCTTATAGAAATTGTACGTAAACATGACATTATTGAATAGCCGTTAACATTCTCTCCTTTCCTAAAGGCTGTCTATTAGTCACATTTTTTAGATGCTGACTTTTATTCTAGCGGGTTGCCTGCTACTGAATATCCAGCCTTTTTGGCATAAAACCGTGGGCTCAGCCCACGGCACACTCAGTAAAGATTGGTATAAAATAGACCTGTGAATAAAAAAATGTGACTAAGAGGCAGGTCCTGAAGGGCTAGGCTTTACGGCGTACCCGGTAATAAACCATTTTATTGGAAAAATAATATTTCAGGATATCTTTTCAGATAATTGCATGCAAGCAATTTATTTTTGTTTAAAATCAATTGCTTAATAAAAAAATTCAAACATGTTAATAAAATAATTATAAATTTGTCCCTTTTTTTTACTATTTTGTGGTGCAGTTTGTATTAATATCGTTTAAAATCATGCAGATTGATAATTCCTGAGTAGGTTAACAGAGTGCAAAATGGTTATTTCCGAAGAAACTTACATTGCTTCAGCACGCAGAACAATTACCATTGAAAAAGAGGCTATAGAAGCACTACATGATGCTTTAGATGAGAATTTCTCAAAAGTATGTCAGTTGTTAATGCAGTGTAAGGGTCGCATTATTATTACGGGCGTGGGTAAATCAGGTCATATAGGACGAAAAATAGCTGCGACACTGGCCAGTACAGGAACACCTGCATTTTTTGTCCATGCAGGAGAGGCCAGTCATGGCGATATGGGAATGATCACAGGTTATGACGTTATTATTGCTGTGTCTTATTCTGGCAGAACAGAAGAAGTTATTCGTTTATTACCTTTATTTAAACGCGTAGGTGCACCTGTCATCAGCATTACAGGAAATCGTAATTCTGTGCTGGCAAAAGAAGCTGAATTCCATCTGTATGCGGGTGTAAAAAAAGAGGCCTGTCCTCTGAATTTAGCACCTACTTCCAGTACAACCGCTACTTTGGTAATGGGTGATGCGCTGGCCATTGCGCTGTTGGAAGCACGTGGATTTACCCGTGAAGATTTTGCTTTATCACATCCTGCGGGTAATCTCGGTGCACGACTGCTATTAAAAGTAGACGATATCATGCATGAAAATGAACGCTTACCTGTGGTACCTTGCGGTACACTCCTCAGTTATGCACTATTGGAAATGTCTTCTAAACGATTGGGTATGACAGCTGTATGTGATGTAGAAGGTCGAATGGTGGGTGTTTTTACCGATGGTGATTTAAGACGTGCAATTGATCAGCATACTGATCCAAGAACAACACCCATTGATGAAGTCATGACTAGGAATTTTATTGCCATATCCTCAGGTATGTTAGCCGCTGAAGCACTTAATATTATGCAAAAAAAGCAAATTAACGGTTTATTTTGTATTGATGATAAAGGGCATCCTGTGGGTGCATTCAACATGCTGGATCTGGTCAATGCAGGGATATTATAATGACTGATACAAATTTAACTGAACGTGCCCGCATGATTAAACTGGCGGCATTTGATGTAGATGGTGTGATGACAGATGGCACTATTTACTATAATGATCAAGGTTCAGAGTTAAAAGCGTTTAATATTCTCGATGGCATGGGGATTAAGTTACTGCAAAAATCAGGTGTTAAAATTGCTATTATCACCGGTCGTTCATCTGATGTGGTATCAAAACGAGCTAAAGAGCTCAATGTAGATTTTCTGATGCAGGGGCGGGAAGATAAGCTTGTCGCATTAACTGAAATTGTGAAATCGCTGGAATTATCACTTAAGGAAGTTGCTTACCTTGGCGATGATCTCCCTGATCTTCCAGCAATTTGTGCAGCAGGTCTGGGAATGACTGTTCCTAATGGTTCTGGCTTTGTTAAAAAGAAGGCTGATGGCGTTACCAAAAGTTCTGGTGGCAAAGGGGCTGTCAGAGAATTTTGTGAATTAATTATGCATGCACAGGGAACGTTATCACAACAGCTGGCAGAATATTTGTAAACTGAAGTTTATTTGCAGAGCAAGGCTTCATTCATACAAGGTGAACATATTAATATGCAGACATCACCAAATAAAATAACAGCTGTTAATATAAAATACTGGTTCTATCTTTTTATTTTGTTAACAGCACTGGGGGTTATTTTATTTTTTTATTTTTTTTCTGTTAATGACTACTATATTGTGCAGAATACACCTGATGATATTACACCCGCTTTTTATGGAAATAATATCACTCTCAGACAATATAACAAAAAAACTGGCTTTCTTTCTGAGCGGTTACAAGCTACAAACATCAAGCATATCTTTTCATCTAAAGAAGTTCAGCTGACTCAACCTGAACTGTGGCAATATGCAGAAAATGGAACGGTATCTTTACATGCTGTTGCCGATCATGGTGTTATTTCCTCTGACCAGACTACTTTCAATTTTTATGGACATGTTGTTTTGAATCGCTCAGCGACCACTTCTCATGGTGAAATACATGTAAAAACAGAGAAAATGACAATTCACACAAATAAAAACAACAGTAAAAAACAAACGAACAGATCTTAAGTAGTATGTTTTTTTATCGGTTACTGCTTGCATTTTAAAATGTCTGCTGTTTCAATAGGCAGGGATAATTTTTTGATGCTTTGGATCTTTGTGTTTCTTTTATTTGTTTGTGGTGATGGTAAATCAATAAGTTGTAATTTTTTAGTCTATATTTTTATATAAGCATTAGTTGCAAAAATTGACAAAATACAGATAAAAAAACAAACAGCTATCGTAATAGATTTGAAAACAACAAACAAAATTAACCGTTATAAAGTTTAAGACAGATTACCATAATGAGCTATAAAAAATTCAACACAGTGGCTATTAGCTTTTTTATTATTTTTCAATCTTTATCTGTTTATGTTCAGGCACTTAAAAGTGACAAAGAAAAACCATTATACTGTTCAGCAGACTCAGTAGTTGTTGATCAGAATGCAGATACTTCAGTATTCACCGGGAATGTTAAAATGACTCAGGGTTCTGTACAAGTTAAGGGAAACATAGTAAAACTCTATACCCAGGATAAAAAAATTGCAAAAATTGTTGTGCTCGGTAATAAAAAGCAACAGGCTTATTATGCTGAAGAAGAGGATAATAATCAGGGGCTGGTAAAAGCATGGGCAGATGCGATTATTTATGACATAAAAGCAGATATTATAAAACTTGAAGACAATGTAACAATTACTCGTCCTAATGAAACGCTTACCGGAAAATTTATTCAGTATGATAAAGAAAAACGGCGAGTAAATGCATACGGAGATAATGAGCATAAACAGCAGGTTGAAATTATTTTACAGCCGCAGGTCATAAAATCATCACTTAAACCGAAGAAAAAATAATTTTTATGTCTACATTGACAGCTACAAAGCTGAAAAAAAAGTATGGAAAGCGCATCGTGGTAAATGATGTTTGTTTTGCTATCAAAAGCCATGAAATCACAGGGATTCTTGGACCTAACGGAACTGGAAAAACAACCTGTTTTTACATGATTGTAGGTTTAGTTCAACCAACTGGCGGAAAAATAATGTTAGATCAAACCGATATTACCCATGCTTCAATGCATGTCAGAGCCAGGTCTGGTTTAGGTTATTTACCACAGGAAGCTTCTATATTCAGAAAAATGAGCGTTGCCAATAATATTATGGCAATCCTTGAAATGCGTAAAGACCTTGATAAAAAAAGTAGATCTCAAAAGCTTGAATCTTTACTGGATGAATTTAATATCAGCTATATTCGTAATAGTTTAGGAATAAGTCTCTCCGGGGGTGAACGCAGGCGGGTAGAAATAGCCCGGGCGCTTGCCATGGATCCCTCTTTTATATTACTGGATGAACCTTTTGCAGGTATTGATCCTATTTCAGTTAATGAGATAAAAAAAATAATTATCCATTTGAAAAACAGAGGTGTTGGTATATTAATCACAGATCACAATGTGAGAGAAACACTGGATATATGTGATTGTGCGTATATCATGAGCGAAGGAAAAATTATTGCCGAAGGTAATAGTGAATATATTATGCAAAATCAACAAGTCAGAGATGTTTATCTGGGGAAAAATTTTGATATCTGATCTATTATAAAAAGATGAACCCACAGCTGCATTTAGCACAAAAACAAAAATTAGGCATGAACATGCATCTGCGACAAATGATAAATTTGTTGCAGCTTCCATCCTCTGATCTTTTAACAATATTAAACGAAATAACGGCTAATTGTATTTTTCTTGAGTTGGAAACGAACCACTGTAGCACTGCTGATAATGTGTTCAGAGGAGCAGAATTTTATGGAGATAGCAGATGCTGTAGTTATGATATGGATGCTTATGCGGTTACTGCTACATTACATCAGCAGCTGTTGGAACAGACAAGATTACTTTCATTATCTCCAATTGAACAAGTGATTGCAGATGTACTGATTGATGGAATTAACGACAGGGGATATTTAAAAATCACGCCAGAAGAAGTTCTTTCTACAATTAATATTGATAAAATATCAGTCAGTGATGTTTTATCGGTATTGGAAAAAATCCAGCAATTTGAACCTTCCGGTATTGCAGCAAGAACGCAGCAAGAGTGTCTTTGCCTTCAGATAGAACAATACAAAGGTATTGCATTGCAATCTAAACAAAATGCACTTTATTTGCTGAAGAAATATTATACAGACCTTGCACAAAATGATATTCGTTTATTACAGAAAAAAACTAAATTAACGCAAGAGGCTATTCATGATGCGTTATTGCTGATCCGCAACTTAGCGCTAAACCCAGGTTGGGTAGTCAGTAATGATAATACCTGCTTTTGTATTCCTGACATCATTATCAGTAAGACAGATGATATCTGGCATGCTCATTTGAACAGAACTGTTTCTCCTAGACTGACTATTAACTGCCATTATATGAATATCGTTAAAGAAACTACAGCGACTGTTAACATGGATAATTTAACCTATTGGAAAGATGAATTACAAAATGCAAAAAATATTGTCAATGGATTAAATAAGCGCTATATTACTCTTGTAAAGATTGCAAATACGATTATATTAAAACAAAGAAAATTTTTAGAGAAAGGCGACAGATACTTAAAGGTCGTGTCCATGCGTGAAATTGCGACAGAGCTGGGATTGCATGAATCCACAATTTCAAGAGCAGTACAAAATAAATATATTCAATTACCACATAAAGTATTGCCGATGCGTTATTTTTTTTCATCAATGGTATGCACTCAGGGACTTTCATCCGTTGCTTTACAAGCTCATATAAGACAGTTGATATCTGTTGAACCTGTTAGTAAACCCCTCACTGATACAAAACTTCAACACCTGATAAAACAAACAGGTTTTGACGTTTCTCGTCGTACAATAACAAAATACAGAAAAAAATTGGGGGTAGCCTCGGCCAGAGAACGTAAAAAACAAATAAAAGGTTCTTTATTAAATAAAGTGAATAATGATGAAATACTCTCATCCAATTAACCAGTGGAGATAAACGATGCAAATCAATATCAGTGGTCACCATGTAGATGTAACTGAAGCTATGAAAGAGTATGTTCATAAGAGACTTAACAGAATAGTGGCGCATTATGATAATATCAATAATATACAAATCACATTGAGTATTGAGAAAATGGTACAGCGTGCAGAGGTCAATTTGCATTTTAATAACGTCGATATTATCGCTTCTGCTGAACATGCTGATATGTATGCAGCGATTGACTTACTGGCAGATAAATTAAACCGACAGCTTACAAAACAAAAAGAGAAAAAGCTGGGTCGTAATGGAAAAAATCAAAATATACTATAAACCCATATACAAGGGGAACTTATAAAAATTTTAAATATCAACAGCTTACTTGTATTAAGCGGGATTGAGTTTTAATAATTTTTCAACAGCCCTGAGTTTCTGTTTGAGGTTGTTATTTGTCATATGTCGTTTTA
>JAPORK010000144.1 GCA_026710285.1 Endozoicomonadaceae bacterium
ATTTTAGCAGGGCTGGTATTTATCCTGCTGTTCCGGTTTGCTGCAAAACGAATGACGGCTGATGTCCCCTCGGGCTGGCAAAATTTTGTTGAAATGGTTGTGGAGTTTGTAAACACTAATGTAAAAGATACTTTTCATGGTAAAAGCAGATTAATTGCGCCGCTAGCATTGACGATTTTTGTCTGGATCTTTTTAATGAACTTGCTCGATCTGATTCCTGTGGACTGGATTCCCGGTGTAGCGCGCTGGGCAGGTATTCACCATATGCGCATTGTACCATCAACTGACGCCAACATTACCATTGGCTTGTCGCTGAGTGTCTTTATGCTGATCATTGCTTACTCTGTAAAAGCAAAGGGGGTTGGCGGATTCATTATATCCATGACCCTGCATCCGTTTCATAATAAAAATGTTACTGTACAGGCTTTACTGATCCCTGTTAACATAGTCCTTGAGTCTATCACTTTGCTGGCAAAACCGATATCTTTAGCATTGCGTTTATTTGGAAACTTATATGCTGGCGAACTAATTTTTATTTTGATAGCATTAATTGGGTATTATCAGTTACCATTACATTTTGTCTGGGCAGTTTTTCATATTTTGGTTATTATTTTACAGGCTTTTATCTTTATGATGTTAACTATTGTTTACGTGAGTATGGCGCAGGAGTCACACTGAACAGAGGGTGTAAAAATTTAAGCACAACAGAAATATTTTACCTAAATTATGATAAACAACATGAACACTAAATTAATTGAGAGGGGAAACATATGTCACTTGTTGTAGGATTAACTATTATTGCTGTTGCCATTTTAATTGGTTTTGGAGCGATTGGAACCGCAATAGGGTTTGCTATTTTAGGAGGTAAATTTCTTGAAGGTGTTGCAAGGCAACCAGAAATTGCACCTATTTTACAGGTTAAAATGTTTATTGTAGCCGGGCTTCTGGATGCTGTTGCAATGATTGGTGTAGGTATTGCATTGTACTTTGTCTTTGCTAATCCTTTTGTTGCTTTAGTTTCCTGAAAACATCATAAAATAGCAGAATAAAACAGTAAAGCTGTAGGAATTTTAGACCGTGAACATTAACGCTACATTAATAGGCCAAAGTGTTTCTTTTGTTATTTTTGTATGGTTTTGCATGAAATATGTCTGGCCGCCAGTGATAAAAGCACTGGATGAACGCAAACAAAAAATTGCTGACGGATTGATAGCTGCACGCAAGGCCAATGCAAAATTAGCAGCTGCACGAACGACTGCGGACGAACACATTCTTGCAGCACAACACCAGGCAAAAACAATTATTGAGAAGGCACACAAGGATGCCGTCTTAATTATAGATAAAGCAAAAGTTCGTGCACAGGAAGAAGCCAATCGTCTGCATGAAAAAGCGCAGAATGAAATTGCTAAAGAGACCATACAAGTCAGAGATGCACTCAGAAAGCAGATGGCTGAACTGGTTGCAGCAGGTGCTTCCCGGGTTGTTAGTGAATATATCAACGATCCTGTGGATCAGCAGATGATTGACAAAATCGTTGCAAAACTGTAAGGGAAGAAAATATGGAATTACTCACCTGCGCTCGTCCCTATGCTAAAGCCGCTTTTCTTTATGCTGTGGAACATGCGTGTATAGAACAATGGGAACAGATGCTGCGGGTTATGAGTCATACTGTTTCTGATCCTAAAATACAACAACTGTTAACCAGTCCGCACTTTACTTCTGAGCAGTATATTGAGTATTTAACACGCATTTTAGCTGATGAAATAAATGAAGCAGCCATCAGTTTATTGAAGGTACTCGCTGAAAATAACCGTCTGTGTTTACTGCCCTGGATTGCACTGCAATTTTTAATGTTTAAACAATTGCATCACCGGGAAGTAGATGTAACTGTCTCATCAGTAACGCCGCTCAGCGAATCACAGTTAAGTCAGTTAACTGAACACTTAAGCAAGCGCCTAGCAAAAAAAATAAATATGCAAACAGCCATTGATCCATCTTTAATCGGCGGCATAAAAATATGTGCAGGCAACTGGATATATGATGGTTCATTAAGAGCAACGTTAAATCAACTGGCTGATACAATAACAGCCTGATTTATTTGAGGAACAACATGCAGCAACAGTTAAATCCTTCTGAAATTAGCAATATTATCAAGCAGCGTATTGAATTACTTGATTTAACACCGCAACCCAGAAACAAAGGAACTATCACCACGCTTTCCGACGGTATTGCACGCATCCACGGACTTGATGATGTCATGTACGGCGAGATGCTTGCGCTGGAAAATGGTGGTTATGCCATGGCGTTAAACCTGGAACAGGATTCAGTGGGCGCCGTTATACTCGGTGACTATAAACAGTTGGCAGAAGGTCAGTCGGTTTATTGCACTGAAAAGATTCTTGAAGTACCGGTAGGAGAAGCATTGCTGGGTCGTGTTATCGATGCACTGGGAAATCCGATAGATGCTAAAGGTGAAATTACTGCAGATAAAACCGCACCTGTTGAACAGATAGCACCTGGAGTTATTGCCCGTCAGTCTGTTTCTGAACCTTTGCAGACAGGCTATAAAACAGTAGATTCCATGGTACCCATTGGACGCGGACAACGGGAACTGATTATCGGAGACAGGCAAACCGGTAAAACGGCACTGGCCGTTGATACGATTATCAATCAAAAAGATAAAGGTGTTAAATGTATTTATGTGGCGATTGGACAAAAACAATCTTCCATTGCCAACGTGGTTAAAAAGCTTGAACAGCATGGCGCCATGCAGCACACCATTGTGGTGGCAGCTGGTGCAGCAGAAGCTGCTTCAATGCAATATTTGTCTGCATTTACCGGTTGTACCATCGGTGAATACTTCCGTGATAAAGGTGAAGATGCATTAATTGTCTACGACGATCTGACCCGGCAAGCCTGGGCTTACCGGCAAATATCACTGTTGCTAAAGCGTCCTCCCGGACGGGAAGCTTATCCCGGTGACATTTTTTATCTGCATTCCCGCCTGCTCGAACGTGCGGCACGGGTTAACGCACAGTATGTAGAAAAAATAACCGATGGAAAAGTAACGGGTAAAACCGGTTCTTTAACCGCTTTACCGATTATTGAAACACAGGCAGGTGACGTATCTGCTTTTGTACCAACCAATGTTATCTCCATTACAGACGGGCAGATTTTTCTGGAAACCAATCTGTTTAATGCTGGTGTTCGTCCGGCAATGAATGCCGGAATCTCAGTATCCCGTGTTGGAGGGGCAGCACAGACAAAAGCCATCAAAAAAGTAGGCGGCGGTATTCGTCTTGCGCTGGCACAGTACAGAGAGCTGGCTGCCTTTGCACAGTTTGCATCTGATCTGGATGATGTAACCCGCAAACAGCTTGAACATGGTAAGCGTGTTACTGAAGTAATGAAGCAAAAACAGTATCAGCCGCTGAGTGTTGCAGAAATGACAGTGGTACTGTTTGCTGTTAATGAAGGCTTGCTGGAAGATATCCCGGTCAGCAAAATCACTGAATTTGAACGTGCACTGCTATTTTTTATGACAGCAGAACATAAACCGATCCTCAATGAGATAGAGACAAGCGGTAAACTCAGCGATGAAATTCAGGAGCAGTTAAAGTCTTTAATCCCAAAATTCAAAAAAACACGGACATGGTGACCGACCATGTCGCAGGCAAAAGAGATCAGAACCAAGATCAGCAGCATAAAAAGCACCCAGAAAATCACCAAAGCAATGGAAATGGTAGCTGCTTCTAAAATGCGTAAAGCACAGTTGGCTATGGAGCAGTCACGACCCTATGCAGACAGTATATGTCAGGTAATTGGTCATCTTGCAAAAGCTTCTTCAAAATATAAACATCGCTACATGGTGCAAAGAGAAGTTAAGCGTGTGGGTTTTATTGTGGTCTCTACTGACAGAGGGTTGTGTGGCGGATTAAATATTAATCTGTTCCGATCTGTTGTTGAGGCGATGGTCGCACGAAAAGATAAGAATATAGACAGCAGCTTATGCCTTTTAGGTAACCGGGCGATTACGTTTTTCACCCCGCTGGGAGGAGATATTTTAGCCGCTCAGCCACATATTGCTGAAAAGCCACTGATTAATGATTTAATCGGTATTATTACAGTTATGTTACAGCAATTTGATGAAGGTGCTATCGACAAACTGTATATTGCTTACAACCGGTTTGAAAATACCATGAAGCAAACCCCGCAGATACAGCAACTACTCCCTTTACCTCCTCTGGACATTAATATGCCTGGTAAATACTGGGACTATATTTATGAACCAGATGCTGATACATTGCTGGCAGGCTTGCTGGAACGTTATATTGAAACTCAAATCTATCAGGCTGTTATTGATAATCACGCCTGCGAGCAGGCAGCACGTATGGTTGCCATGAAAAGCGCAAGCGATAATGCAGGCGACCTGATGGATGATTTGCAGCTAATTTATAACAAGGCAAGACAGGCAGCAATCACGCAGGAAATATCAGAAATTGTCGGTGGTGCCAGTGCTGTATAACCTTACAATACGTGTATTACTCTTTTTTTGGAATAACCACCCAACAACTAAATTAACAGCTTTGAGGATTTATTTATGAGTAGTGGCCAGATAACCCAAATTATTGGTGCCATTATCGATGTTCAGTTTGAACGTAACCATCTCCCTGCCATTTATGATGCGCTTAAGGTGGAGACAAAAAACGCGAATCAGCCGGTATTAGTGTTAGAAGTGCAGCAACAGCTTGGTGATGGTAAAGTCAGAACCATTGCGATGGGTTCTTCTGAGGGGTTATCCCGAGGAATGTCGGTGGTTAATACAGGTGCTCCAATCAATGTTCCTGTGGGTAAAGAAACACTGGGTCGTATTATGGATGTATTAGGTCAGCCCATTGATGAACAGGGCGAGATTCCTGCAAAAGCGACCATGCCCATACATCGTAGTCCACCTTCATTTGCCGAACAGGCAGCAAATGATGAGCTGCTGGAAACCGGAATTAAAGTTATCGACCTGATGTGTCCTTTTGCAAAAGGTGGTAAAGTTGGTCTGTTTGGTGGGGCCGGTGTCGGTAAAACGGTTAACATGATGGAACTGATTCGTAATATTGCGATAGAACATTCAGGTTATTCTGTCTTTGCCGGTGTTGGTGAACGTACCAGAGAAGGCAACGATTTTTATCATGAAATGAAAGAGTCTGATGTACTGGATAAAATTGCACTGGTGTATGGTCAGATGAATGAACCGCCCGGTAACCGTCTACGGGTTGCTCTGACGGGTCTGACGATGGCTGAAAATTTCCGTGATGAAGGACGTGATGTACTGCTATTTATCGATAATATTTATCGTTATACGCTGGCGGGTACTGAAGTTTCTGCACTACTTGGTCGTATGCCCTCTGCGGTAGGTTATCAGCCAACACTGGCAGAAGAGATGGGATTATTACAGGAACGCATTACATCTACACAGAAAGGATCGATTACCTCCATTCAGGCTGTCTATGTTCCAGCCGATGATCTGACCGATCCGTCACCGGCAACAACGTTTGCTCACCTGGATGCCACTGTCGTTTTAAGCAGAGACATTGCTGCAAAGGGCATTTATCCGGCCATTGATCCGCTGGATTCAACCTCACGTCAGCTTGACCCGTTAATTATTGGGCAGGATCACTATGATACGGCTCGGGAAGTGCAATCTGTATTACAGCGTTATAAAGAATTAAAAGATATTATTGCTATTTTAGGTATGGATGAACTCTCTGACAGTGATAAAAAAGTAGTCTCCCGTGCTCGTAAAATTGAACGTTTTCTTTCTCAACCTTTCTTTGTTGCTGAAGTGTTCACAGGGAGTCCGGGTAAATATGTTCCTCTGAGTGAAACCATCCGCGGATTTAAAGAGATATTAGCCGGAAAACACGACGCTTTACCTGAACAGGCGTTTTACATGACGGGCACTATTGATGAAGTTGTCGAAAATGCAAAGTCTATTTAATTGCTATCAGCAGCAGAAGGGTGTATCAGTATGACAAAAACAGTCACCTGTGATATTGTCAGTGCGGAAGAAGCACTGTATTCCGGAGAAATTACCTGGATGACAGTAACAGGCGAGCAAGGAGAGCTGGGTATTTACCCGGGACATGCTCCGCTGCTAACCGCTATTGCTGCAGGACCTGTCCATTTAAAAACTGCTGATGGAGAAGATCACGTATTTTATCTCTCCGGTGGGTATCTGGAGGTTCTACCCACTGAAATTAAAATCCTGGCTGATATTGCGTTAAGAGCAAAAGATTTAGATGAAGCTGCCGCAGAAGAAGTCAGACAGGAAGCAGCCCGTCAACTGCTTACGCAAAAGGGTGAGTTTGATTATGGTAAGGCTGCCATCCAGCTTGCAGAAGCAACAGCGCAGTTAAAAACAGTGCAGGAATTAAAGAAAGCCAAATAGTAAAAGACAAGTTAATTGTACTTTTTTTATTGAATAACAATAGGGATGCTACCACACACATTCTGGTTCGGAGTTTTTGACTGAATAATAAAAATCCTTGCTTTTAAGCTGCTGGTGCTGAAATAACCTCGTCATTCCGGTAGAGATTGCATGCTCTTATACAAGTATCTGCGGTGTGTATGATCTTATAGAAAATATACTGTAAATACCAATGGATTCCTGTTTACGCAGGAATCCAGAAAAATTTCTAAATTTTTTCACATCCACTTAAATGCTTATGTATAAGAATATGGAATCTCTGTCGAAATGACCCTGTCTTTTAGTCACATTTTTTAAGTTCTTATTTTTATCCCGGCAGGTTGCCTATTATTGAATATACCAGCCTTTTTGGTATAAACCGTGGGCAAAGGCACAGACTCATCATTCCTGTGAAAGTAGGGGTCCTGCAACTCACGTGCGTTCAGTAAAGATTGGTGTATTCAGCAGAAGATAAAATTTTTAGAACAAGAAAGAAGCTGAGCTCAAAAAATGTGACTATATGTTTTAACTAATTGAGTTATAATATCAATACTTCGGACAATTTTTAAAAATCTACTATGGATAAAACTATAAGCCATTGATTCATAAAGATATTCTTTTTAGCGAGGTAAAGATAAAATCCTTTTAAAATCAACAGGTTACGAAAACTGTCCGAAGTGTTGATAATATAAAACATGCTAAAAATCTCTTTTAGGTATGAAATGTTTGGGCTAAGAGACAGGAAATGACGGGGGGTATTTCAGCATCAGTCGATTAAAAGAAAAAATTTTTATTATTTAATTAAAAATTCCTAATCAGAGTTTGTCTGTGATAAATTTCAAGATCTTTTCCATGTTTGGCTAAAAACTCATGCATAAGAGTATGGGTGATTAGTGGGAGCCATTTCGTCATACTACACGTTGTAGTTTCAATAATATGACGGGTTTGATTATTAGCACATCTGGTATACCGGACGTTGATGCTAATGAATTCAAGCATCTAAAATC
>JAPORK010000055.1:0-2598 GCA_026710285.1 Endozoicomonadaceae bacterium
TGAGCAAATAAAACTAGAAGAACTACGACAAGAAGAACAAAAATTACAAGCAGAAATCACAAATCTTAAGCAGTTAATACAGAAACAGAAACGGCTACACTTATTCCCTAATGAGGAAACCCCTGCTTTTTCAGCAAATAGCTGATAGAAGATATGAGTACTACAAATTAATATTAATAAAATAATCTTTCACTATGAGGTTTTGTGAATAATAATTGTGTATACTTTTTTTATTGAAAAAGAGGATATGGTCTATGAAAAATTATAAACATATTATATGCGCAATTGATCTTTCAAAACACAGTGAAAAAGTAGTGAACCAGGCTGTAGAATTTCGTGATGCAGCGCATGCTAGGCTCTCAGTTGTTCACTTTGTTGAACCGTTGCCGATCACAGCTTATAACATTGGAACAATTGATATACAGGAAAGCATTGTAGAAAACGCAAAAAAAGAGATTAATAAACTGGCAGAGCAGTTTCAGTTGCGAGAAGATGAATTGCACATTATTGCAGATCACCCTAAACGGTCCATCTCTGCACTAACAAAACAATTTGACGGAGATTTAATTATAATAGGGCACAGTGAGCATGGTCTGCTTGGTAGCTTATTAGGCTCTACAGCAGCGGCTGTTGTCAATCATACACCGTGTGATGTATTTATTATAAAAAATAATTAATTGTTTTACTGAAACCCGCTGTGTAAATCTGATAGCTGAATACAATGTTTTTCTCCTGTAAAACATAAATAATAATATAGAATAGAATAAACCAAAGGAAATAAACGACACATTTAATAGAAAGCAATATCTGTAAGTCTTAAAGAGAGGAGTTCAGATTTTTTATTGTTATCAGAGTTAAGAAGCAGGAGTGCTATTAATATGGGCGGAATAACAGGTATTAATATACAACCTGGTTCAGGAGGATACAGAAGAACGCCCTCTGACCTACCATGGATAAAAGCAAGAAGTAATGGCAGGATGGTTCAGTGTATTAGACCAGAGGCTAACCGACTACGGCAATCATCTGCCTTTCAAACCAGCTTTATACCTGCTTCTTTAACTGCCCGCTCTGTGAGCAGATATAACCCCACGAAGACTTACCTTAATATTCCAATCCGGTTACAGACACATGCAGCTCAAACTTTCGCAATACAAAAACCTTCGACGGGAGCAGTCGCTGCTGAGATCAGAATCAATGCAAAGATCCCTTTGAATGTATGGCAACCGGTTAACAAAACAGCAAATCAGCCAGTGCCTGCTGCTGCAAAATTCAGCCAGCCTGCACCTTTGTCTGATGTTGGCAGTAATATAACAAAAAATGTTACAGCTCAGAACAATAGTACACTACAATCGACAACAGCCAGAAATCAAACACTCGCAAACGAAGCACTGTTTAAACATAACAGCAGCAGCGAAAACATTGCAGCCAACAATACAGATGCATCCTCAACAGAGAAAACAACTTCACAGCAAGAAAACCCACGTGGTGCGCGAAAAACATATGCTGAAATACTGAAAAATGAAACTCGTGCTGAACGCAAAGAAAGACGGAAACAATACAGAAAATTAGTCAGACGAGGCGTTCCCGCAAAACCAAAGGAAAATGAAACCCTGGATGAAGCCCGGGAAAGACGGAGAGAATACAGGGAGGCAGTCAGGCGGACTACTCCCTCGAAATTCTCACTCTCTTCAAATAATCGTGGCATGACCCAATGACAGACAAAATCCGGATAAAACCAGAGTCTGTTAAACACCGAAGAAAAATATAACTCAGATTAAAAGAGTATCTGCAAATATTAAAGGATAAAATGCCGACTGCTTTAGTGTTATATTAAAAAAATAAGGATGCTATTGTCATGGTTGGAATAACAGGAGTTAATGCACAACCCCTCACAGGAGGGCAAAAAGCAATCCTGCCTGATCAGCAACAGGCAAAAGTCAAAAGTAATAACCGGATGGTTCAACTGAGTCATCCAAGACTCACCTTGTCGTTACAAGCATCTGCTGTTCAGATTAGCTTTACATCTGCTCCCCTGAATGCCCGTTCTGTGAGTGTATATAATCCTGTTCAGACTTATATTACTTTTCCAGCTCAGTCACAATCCAATGCGGCTCAAACCATTCAGACACAGGGTACTTTTGTATTCTCAGCCGGTTCAGGTATCAGTATCAGTTCAAACATGCCTTTAACTGTTTTTCAACTGACCACTCCCAATGCAAAAAATACCCAAAAAACAGCTTCAGGCAAAGAAAGCGCCAAACCATCAGATGAAAAAAATATCAAGCAACAAAAAAGCGAAAAAAGTAAAACTAAAAAAAGCTGGTTTGGTAACAAAAGTAAAAAAGCTGCACAAAAGTCAAAAAGTGAAACTACAAAGCCAACTGAGTTACAACAAGAAAATGTGCATAAAACAAAAAATCAACCCTCTTCTGTTACATCTGCTGATCAGACATCTGTACTTCATGATACAGTAAAAAATAGTGTTACTCAGAATCAGAAGGGTAAAGCAAAACCTGCACCTCCACCACCGCCTCGTGATCGACCTGTGTCAGCACCACCTCCACAATCAAAATCGGTATCTTCAGAAAACAAGATACC
>JAPORK010000055.1:2673-7450 GCA_026710285.1 Endozoicomonadaceae bacterium
ACCTCCACCACCGCCTCGTGATCGATCTGTGTCAGCACCACCTCCACAATCAAAACCGGTATCTTCAGAAAACAAGATACCTAAGGCACCACCACCGCCGCCACTACCAAAGTCAGGCGGAAACCCTGTATCAGCTTCACCTTCCCGTGGACCGGCACCTCCACCACCGCCTCGTGATCGATCTGTGTCAGCACCACCTCCACAATCAAAACCGGTATCTTCAGAAAACAAGATACCTAAGGCACCACCACTACCGCCACTACCAAAGTCAGGCGGAAACCCTGTATCAGCTTCATCTTCCCGTGGACCTGTACCTCCACCTCCACCACCTATGGGTTGGTCATCGGGGAATAGAAGCTCTGTGGAAAACAGTTCAGCAACTAATAATCAAGCCACACCGACAAAACAGGCAGCCGTTCAGCAAAAAAATTTACAAAATACACCAAAAGAATATGCTGACGAACTAAAAGAAGCCATTCTAAAACATAAAAACAAAAAGAAAGGTGCTCAGCAACCAGCCAAAACAACACCTAATCAACTTAAGGTTAACTCTGAACAGGAAGACCTTAGTTCAGCTTTAAAGAGCTCCCTGAAGTTACGTCGTGCCTCTATTTCCGGTGGAGATGACCTGGCAGAATTGCAGAATAATAAAATATCACCAGCAGAAACGGCTCAGATTAACAGCCAGTCTCAATCAGCTAGTCCGGTTACAGGTGGTGCAGATAAAGTATCATCTGCTGCAAAACAGCCGCTAACTCCTCCAGAGACAAACAAAACTCAAAAAATTGTCCGCCCCACTGCTGAACAATTACAGCAGGAAATTGAAGTACGGGCAAAGCGCAAACGAACAGCCAACGATCGCTCTGCTCCTGTCCCTCCCCCAAAAAAACCGGTAACACTAGGAGGAGTCAGCATGAGTCAGGAACATATTGATTCGTTTTTAACAAAATCAAATTCAGCAAACCGTGCTGCCAATAAAGATCAGAACACTGATCAGGATGATGACTGGCAATAGTGTTTTTCAAAAACTGAATGTTGAAGACTACGCTTCAACATTCACCAATGAGACTTTTCAATGCTTCTTGAAGTTTAGCTTTTCTGCTTTCAGAATCAGACAGAGGATTGTTAGGTCTTTTAAGTTTTTTTATCCGCCTGTATTTTTCAGGATAATCCGGTTGATATCTGAGCCATTCAACAACTTCTCTGACCCCCTTACTATTGTTACAGACAAGTAACAAATCAACACCTGCTGTTAACGCTTTTTCAGCACGTTCTGCAAAGTTGCCACCCACTGAAGCTGCTGTCATACTCAAACAGTCAGAGATAACAGCTCCTTTAAACTCAAGCTGTTCGCGTAGCACTGTATTGAGCCAGTGAGTTGAAAATCCGGCTGCTTCAGGATCTATGGCAGAATAAACCACATGCGATGGCATAACAGCACTAACATGATTTTTGATCGCTGCACGAAAAGGTTGAAGATCTGTTTGTAACTGTTCTAATGGACGCTCATCATGGGGAAAGCTGATATGTGTATCGCCCTGAACGCCACCATGTCCCGGAAAATGTTTACCGGCACTGCGCACTTCAGTGCTTTGAAGACCTGACAGATAAGCAGAAGTTAACTGTATTACATGGTCAACATTATCGCTAAAGCAACGTGTTTGTAACATGCGATTAATGTGATAATTGATATCAAGCACAGGAGCCAGGTTAATATCAATCATAAAGGAAGCCAGTTCAAATCCTGTAACCCAGCCACACTCATAAGCAAGGTGGAGAGCTGTCGTTTGGTCTTGCTTAAATAACTCACCCAATTTACACATGTGTGGCAGCGTCGTGAAATACTCTCCCTTTAATCGTTGTACACTACCACCTTCCTGATCAACGGCAATTAAAATATCATCACGAAGCGAGTGAATATGAGTGATCAATGCTTTCAGCTGTGCTGCATTTTTATAATTGCGGGAAAATAAGATAATTCCACCTGTTTCTGGTGTAGTGATTAACTCTTGCTCGTCTTTTGTCAGCACCAATCCTTCCAGATCAGTCATTAGTAACCCGCAGGTCATATATTTTTCCCTTAATAATTGGCGGTCTTTTGTTGATTGATTATCAGCCAGTGCATTATTTTCAATATGGTATAAACAGGTATTTTATCAATAGTTGTAAAATGAGTGTAAGCTGATATTACCACGATTGTAATTAATTTTTATAATCAGACACAAAACATTCTTGCTACACAGATATAGGCATAGGAAAAAATGGGCAGGTAATAGGAAATGCTGATCAGCAGGAATGAGCACCTTACGATAAAAATAGGTTTTTCTGCAATAACATTGAATATCTCTGTAATGGCGCGCCCGGAAGGATTCGAACCTCCGACCGCCTGGTTCGTAGCCAGGTACTCTATCCAGCTGAGCTACGGGCGCTTTAAAACAGATGATGGTATTATCCACATTAATAAAAATTTGTCAATACCTTTGGCGGTGAGGGAGGGATTCGAACCCTCGATACGGCTACAAACCGCATACTCCCTTAGCAGGGGAGCGCCTTCAACCACTCGGCCACCTCACCAACTCACTGTGGATCATAATAACAAACTGTGGGGAAATTAAAAGTTTTTTTTATCATAAAAGCAAAATTTTTACTATTTTCAAACTTATAATGCCAATACATGAATGGTTAAACCTGCTGCTTCTGGCAATATGAGCTGCAATAATATTGTATTGTTTTTGTTGTTAAAGAGAAAAAATACAATAAAATAATTGTAAATGAGCATAAAATTTATTTTTTATAAAAGGTATACTCATTGGTCTGCAGAAGCCAGATTGGAGTATAAAAACAGTAATTTAATAACAGAGCACTTAAGGGTGAATTGATTTACCTGAGAGTAAACTTAAATATCTTAAAGTTTAATGGTACAGATCATCTATATCACTGTACCATCAATATCATGTCAGTTATTTTTTTATCTGATACCAATATACCTGATTACTCAGGATTACATTTATGATTTTCACAGATATTTTTAAACCTTTACAACAATATATTTTCAACCATTCAGACTGTTTATTCTGGTTTATTTTGATTATCTCTCTGGCTGAATCTCTAGCCATTGCAGGTATAATTGTCCCGGGTGTTTTTTTACTCTTTCTGGCAGCAACCCTGGCTGGAAAAGGCTATCTGAGCTTTAAGTTTGCATTACTTGCAGGTGGAATCGGTGCTTGTATTGGTGATTGGTTATCATTCTTTCTGGGTTATTTCTTTCACTCCCACATTCGTGAATGGTCATTGTTTGAAAAATACAAAAAATGGATAAATAAGGGGGAACAGTTTTTTGTACAATATGGGCAACTGAGTGTTTTTACAGGTCGGTTTGCAGGTCCTCTGCGTGCTGTGTTACCTTTAATTGCAGGGATGATGGGTATGCCCGTAGTGAAATTTCTTATTATTGACATTATTGCGGCTATTTTGTGGGCAGTTGCCTACTTACTACCGGGTTATTTAGTGGGGGCTTCTATGCAGTGGACAGATTTAATTTCTGCCGAGTTTACTTTTACCGTTATTAGTATTGCGTTGGTCGCATGGCTTAGCTGTTTTTTTTATTGGAAGTGGATGTACAAAAAACGATCGTTGGCTTACATGACCAGACTGATATCCGTATTGAGTATTTTTGTCATTCTGCTGGGACTACTTGTAAAAACCGGTACAGCTCAAAACATCAATGAAAAACTTGCTTTTAATATTGTCCATAATGAAACTATTTTAACCAGTGAAATTGCTATTTTTTTTACGCTGCTCGGCGACAAAATCACTCAGTTTATATGGGCCATGATTATATTTGGTTCTTTTTGGTTAGCAGGTAACAAGAGAAGTGCGATCACTTTCGGTTTCTCCATCATGTTGCTCACACTGATCTCTTATGGAATAAAATATGGTTTGAATATTCCCCGACCATCAAATCTGGCCGGCGAAATAAATCATTCCTTTCCCAGCGGGCATACAACTATTAGTACACTTCTTTTTCTTGTGTTGGCAAAAAAATTACAATGCTCTGTAAAGCATAATTTACGCTTTATTATTTGGGGGTTAGCTATATTTCTCTCTTTAATGATAGCGCTGTCCAGACTTTATCTGAACATGCACTGGCTGACCGATGTAACTGCCGGGTTCTTGTTAGGTATAACCGCTTACATTTTCTGGCAGTATCTTGAAAAAAAAGTGAGCTCAGTTTCCGGCACCTATCAACCGATATTACTGATTGTCACATTAACGCTGGTTACAGCAATACTGGCAGTTTTTCTTTATCCTTCAATGATGATTGAATATCTGGGATAGGTTGAATCCGATCAGAGCCTGAAGAGAGACAGCTCCCATCAGGCAGATAAATTATCAGCTACTTCTAACCATCCGGCAGAAAAACATGACAATATTAAACCAGCTTTAACCTTTGCAGTGAATACAGGCAATGTAACACTTGCAGAAACCTCACTTAACTCCAGTTTGGAGATTTGTTGGCACAATATACTATGTTTTATGTCATTATCTTCAAAAATATATCTTCATTCTTGTCACGCAGACACAATAAGATGGACACTACCATAAGAGAAGTTAAATGGTGGCTGTCAAGCAGAGAACGTATTGGAAAAAACATTGAAAATAAGTTATAAATCTGTTTTAAATATTACCTTTAACAGTATACGGAAAACTTAATTTCATTGTGAATCCTATCATAGTTATTGATTCAGGCGTTGGTGGACTGACTATTTTTGATGCC
>JAPORK010000480.1 GCA_026710285.1 Endozoicomonadaceae bacterium
AAAGTAATTGTTTTATTTGGTTATTAAGAATCATTCTCTTGGTGCGTAAGCCCTGCAACTCAATGAGAGATAAACTTTATAATTTGTTCATCAGGCGCTCTGCAAGCTCCTGCCTGGTGTAAACGATCAAGATAGGTTTGCCAGTACTTTTCTTTATTATGACATAATTCACAAAGGTATTGCCATGTATATAAACCAGAACTATGCCCGTCATTAAAAATAATTTTAAGTGCATAATTACCACAATGTTTAATATCAGCAATAAGAACCCACTTTTTCCCAGCCAGCAATTTTTGTTCCCCTGTGGATGGATCACGCATTGCTGCTGACGGGCTATATACACGTAAATATTCTGCGCTCAGTTTGAATTTCAAGCTGTCACCCTTTGTAGCAAATTCAAGGAAAAGACAATTCTTTTCCTTGTTTAAACTAATTTTTTCGGGAATCTTTGTTGGAAATTTCATCATCAGGGATCTGTAAAACTAAGTCGCATGTATCCAGTAATAACTGATTGATATCTCTTTTATCCACACAATATATTGTAGTGAGCTCTTAAGATTTATTAAGCTTATACCGAAGTAAGCAATATCCGAGAATACCAGAACAAAGAGAGCCGAGCAGAATACCAAGACGCTCATTAATAAGTGGAGTACCGGTAGCACAATCTTTAAAAGAAAGGCTTCCAATAAAAAGACTCATTGTAAATCCAATACCGCATAAAATTGATACACCATAAAGCATTAACCAGCTAATATTACCGGGTTTTTTGATTATATTTAATTTAGTTGCAAGCCAGCAGGTACAAAAAACACCCAGCTGTTTACCAACAAACAATCCCAGGAACACACCTACGGGCACGGAATGTAAAATAGCCTGAGATACAGTTGTCTCGCCAAAATTAAAGTTAAGACCAGAATTTGCAAATGCAAATAATGGTAAAATGATAAACGAAACAGAAGGGCTCAAGTCACTTTCTACTCGCTTTAACATAGAAACATTGCTGCCCTGTTTGGGTTTTAATGGAATAAAAAATGCAAGGAGAACCCCTGTTAGCGTTGCATGCAGACCTGATTTCAGTAGTGCCAGCCACATGAACAACCCTATCAATATATATAGACTAAAGCGGGTTAAGTGATAATAATTAAAAATAAACAAAACAACCATAAGGGCAGCCACTATGAAAAGAGGCATTATATTAATGTCGCAGCTATAAAAAACAGCAATAATGATAATAGCGCCGATGTCATCAAAAATAGCCAGAGAAACAAGAAAAACCTTAAGAGCTCGCGGAACTCTGTCACCCAACAGTGTTAGCACACCCAATGCAAAAGCAATATCTGTTGCTGTAGGAATAGCCCAACCTTTAGTATAAAGTGGATTTTTGTGGTTGACCAGAAGATAGATAATTGCCGGAACAACCATTCCACCAACAGCTCCAAAAGCCGGAAATAAAATCTTTTTAGGGCTGGATAATTCTCCTCCAATTATTTCGCGTTTTAATTCCAGTCCTATCAGGAAGAAAAAAATTGTCATGAATCCTTCATTAATCCATATTAACAGGGACTTCGTTAGCTCAAAAGCCCCAACCTTGATAGAAAAATGTAATGTAATAAATTTATCATAGACAGAATCAAGAGGGGAGTTTTTTGCAATTAAAGCTAAAACAGCCGCAATAAACAGTAAAATACCGGGAGCTGCATCCAATTCAAAAAAGCGGATAAGCAATGATTTTCTTTGACTATGCATAAATAATATTTACCAGTAAATCAAAACATGATTGTTCATGTTCATTGAATTTCAGAAACAATGTACGCATTAACCCACATTAAGAACAAAAGATTAATGTTTTGAGTGTCTGCTTTAGTTTAAGTATTTACAAAAAACAGATTTTTTATTAAGACAGATTGCTTCAGCGCCAGGAAATCATCAATTATAATTAAAACCACTCCTGTTTTCGCAAAAAATCTAAAAATTAACATTGCGGGGTACGCGTGGAAAAGGAATAACATCACGCACATTCGCAATACCAGTCATGTAGCTTAAAAGCCTTTCAAACCCAAGACCAAAACCGCTATGCACTACTGTACCGTAACGACGCAGGTCCAGATACCATTGCAAAGCCTGTAAATCAAGCTTTTGTTTTTCCATTTTTGCTTTTAATATATCGAAACGTTCTTCACGCTGACTACCGCCAATAATTTCACCAATACCAGGCACCAGCACATCCATGGCTGCTACGGTTTTTTCATCATCGTTATCGCGCATATAAAAAGCTTTAATTTGTTTAGGATAGTCAGTGAGAATAACCGGAGATTTTAAATATTCTTCTGCCAGGAAACGCTCATGCTCTGATTGCAAGTCAGCTCCCCACGCAACAGGAAACTCAAATTTTTTTCCGCTATTTTGAATAATTTCTACGGCTTCTGTATAACTCATACGGACAAAATCAGACGCTGCAAGTTGCTTCATGCGTGTAAGACAGGTGTTATCCACATGCTGATTAAAAAAATCAATTTCATCTGCACGCTTTTCGAGTAATTCTTTGCATACAGTGCGCAGTAATGTTTCAGCCAGCAATGCAATATCATTTAAATCAGCAAAAGCAACTTCAGGTTCTACCATCCAAAACTCTGCTAAATGACGACTTGTATTAGAATTTTCTGCTCTGAAAGTAGGACCAAACGTATAGACTTTACCTAGTGCCTGAGCGTAAGCTTCTGCATTAAGCTGCCCTGATACTGTTAAAAAAGCCGCTGTTGAAAAAAAATCTTGCTGATAATCAATCTGTTTCTGTGAATTTAAGGGCAGGTTTTCCATATCCAGTGTGGTCACCTGAAACATTTCTCCGGCACCTTCACAGTCAGAGGCAGTAATAATGGGTGTATTAACCCAAAGAAAATTTTCCCGGTCAAAAAAATTATGGATGCTGTTAGCAACAGTTTGACGCACGCGACTGAGTGCACTGATGATATTGGTTCTCGGGCGTAAGTGCGCATGCTGACGAAGATGTTCCATGCTATGACGCTTTGGTTGTACCGGGTATGTTTCAGGGTCATCTACCCAACCATGTACCTTGATGCTGGTTACCTGTACTTCCACATCCTGTCCCCGGGCAGGAGATTCAACTAATTTTCCACTGATCTCTACGCTACAGCCGGTAGTAAGCTTAAGAATTTCATCACTGTAATTGGGTAAATTATTATCTGCAATAGCCTGAATAGATTTAAAACAACTGCCATCATTGACAGTAATAAATGAAATACCGGCTTTTGAGTCGCGGCGGGTTTTTACCCAGCCGTCAAAAGTGACTTCGCTATTAATGAATTTTTTGTCACATATTAGCGAAGCAACAGATTGTTTGTGGATTTTTAAACTACTCGCAACATACATAAAACTTTTCAACTTAAAATATTAAATAAACTTAATCGTAAATTGCCATTTTACTATATGTCTTACAAATAATAAAATAATCAGCCCATATTTATTTAACACTCCGGATACTTTTTATAATTTCAGTCCGACAAAGTAATGGTGATCATCTCATCTAAAAAGTTGAGTAATCTCAGATGAATGTATGTGACAAATTATTTGTCTTCCCTTTTTTATATGTTATAGTGTGACATCTTTTTTATGGTGATAACTGTATTTTTTATAACGGGCATTTTTGTCAAAGTGTATAAAAAACCAAAGTATAATCACCATACAAAATGAGTTATTGCGAATGTATCAAGCTTAATCACATAGCAAAAGATAAAACTAACCAATCAAATTTGCATCAGAAATTGTTTTTTTAAATTTTTTTCTGTGGTATGATACGAACAATACTTCGGACATTTTTTGTAAGCTGTTGATTTTAAAGGATTTATTTTTTATCTTGTTTTAAAAAATATCTTTGAAAATCAATAGTTTACAGTTTAACTCATAGTGGGTTTTTAAAAACTGTCCGAAGCATTGATACAAATGTAGACCATACAACCCGTTTTTAAATTTTTTTAATTCACAGGAGTGATAATGAAATTATTAAAATCTGCTATATTAACCCTCTTTTTAACCATCCCGGCTCTTTCTTTTGCTGACATTCCTGTTGAACATGAAGCAGAGAATTTATCAGATAACTCTGCTGCCGAACAAAAAATTAACATATCTTCCGCTGATTATATTTCTAATGGACGAAGAATGCAGGAATTTTATATCAGCGATTTGGCTGGTGACATAATAGAAGGTGTTTTTGAGGAACTGGGAAAAGTTATAGAGATATCGCTAAAGGAAATATTAGGTGTAGAATCGCTGGATGAACTCTCCGATAATCCAGAATGGCAGGAGAAGCTGGAGAAGCTGGTGGCATTGTTTGAGAGTAAAGAATCGTTTGAGGAATGGTTAAACGGTGCAGAAACAGAGAGCTGGACTCAACCTTTATTTCAACTACTGAATTTAGAAATGCAAAAGAACCCTGATTTATTTGCTAATAAAGTAAATCTGCAGTCTCTTCTTGACAGCAATATAATAACTCAAGAAGTGCAGCAGGAATTTCCTCGTCTGATTATGTTTCTTATAAAATTGGAAGTGCTGCATATTGAGCAAGATATGGGCAAATTTAAGATAACCATTAAGGAAGGGGTTGTTAACAAAACTGATGATAGCGCCAAGAAAGAACAAACAGAATTACAAGATCAATAAAAGCTTACGACAACAACCAGCTTAATAAGCACAGCAGCGTTGATCTTTGGTCTGGATGTACCAAAGCGCATCGCTGCTTTTTTTTGAATTGTACTCTTTTTGTTTTATTCAGTTGAGTAAACTGATTTTACGCTGACTACCATCAAACTTACCTCTTAGTAACATTTTTCAGGCTCTGATTTTTACTCCAGCAGGTTTATCTTCTGCTGAATATACCAGCCTTTGCCGAGCGCACACCGGAACTGAGTCTATTGAAGCTCAATTACCTGCTTTATAGATTGCGAGCGAACGGGGTTGTATTGAAGTTATTCGAAGAACGATATTATCTGAATCTGTTCACTCTTGTTTTTCTGCTTATCTGAATAACATTAATTGTTATTGAAATCTTTGTGTATAAAAATAATATCAAATCAGGGGTATACTTTCCGAACAAATCATCAGGCAACCTCCCCCATACACTACCACGCAACAATATTGATCTGTTTCTGAGACTGTCCACATCATCGGGATAATGTGACAAAACAGCAAAATATCTCCAAGTTTTTTCATTTTGATCAGAAAGCTAACTTGTCTGTTAGCAATCATTGTGAACTAAGCACACAGTCAATGTCTATAGATTAATAAAGCTGAAAAATTGCTTCTGGTTTCATTCCAAAACGTTGAGACAGATTAAAACAGGAAGGTTATATGGAAAGTATTACACTGGGACATAAGCATACATATCAGGATGCATTTAATCAACCTGATAATGATTCTTTACTACCAGCTACCAATAAAAAGATCAAAGTTGAAACGCTAAATGACAAGGTAACTTTTGACCAGCAACCATGTGCTGATTCAATAATAAAATTAACGTTAAAAGACAGATGCATCAGTCAGTTTAAGCAGGGGAAAGCAATTGCTAAAATGTTATCTGGTTACACAAGGCAACCTCACTGGTCTAATGGCATCATAATAAAGCTTGATAGTCGTCTCGATAAGGAGTTAAGTGAATTAATGGAGCTTGATAAGTCAGGAACAGATCTTAAGGTTGCATCTACTACACTGCTGGTACCCCAAAAACCACAAGAACTTTACAGAAATTTTGGCTTTATACTGGATGCAGATAAATGTACTTTAAGAGAGTTTTATACTGAAGATGCCTTTACAGAAAGAGAAAATGATTGTGGAGAATTAGTTCGCTGGTGCTCAAATTTAAAACAGTATATTACTAAAGACGATAGTAAACCAACAGAATTTTCAGGAAAATTCAAAACTTATGCAAATACAAAACCAGTAAACGATATTACAGACTTATTAACTCATACGAGCATATCACGCAGATACCCAGGATACATAAAGATAAATGAAGTTATCCTGGATTATAACAAAACCTCCGTCATTGGTTTAATAGGAACAAAGGGTCCAACATCGCTAAACTATATGATGCCATCGATCTGGAACTTGAAGCTGGAGCAGGATACGTTTGAATCAGACTGGCTGACATTAAAAACGAAAGTGACAGAAGCAATTGGTGTTGATCTGCCACTATTTTTGTACAATGACAAAACAGGAGACATCTCTTTTTTGCAAGATTAGAACTGCTTCACAAGGCGTTTAAATTTTTGACGCTGAATAAGCGAGGTAAAGAGGCAATGGATGAAGCAGGTGTATTGCCGGGCTATCAGGGTGTTTTAGTACATGTGATCACTGGAAGCCATACTTTACTTATCCTTGCCAGCATGCCCTGCGTCATATATGTGTATGAGAGTATGCTCCATTACCCAGAAAAGCAACTCTTGAAAGGATGGATTAAAGAGGTGGATTTCCCTGTTTTGATTCATCGACAAATCTTTACAAACAAGGATGGTAATCAAGTTATACTTTATCTGGTCTGTAGTGATCTTCAGCGTATTGCCTCACAGATTAAGATGCTTTACAAGAAACTGTGGTGTAATGATTGCACTCTTTCGGGTCAGATGCATCAGCATCCTCAGACCTGTCTTTTAGTCACATTTTTTAATCTCCGATTTTTATTCACAGGTTTATTTTCTGTTGAATCTACAAATTTTTATCGAATGCACCGTGGGCTGAGCCTGTCAAAGCCCGACTGATTTTACCTCCGGACTTAACAGGAATAAACAAAAAACATTAACTGGAAGGGATGTTCACTCTGTTAATCAACAGGCACAACAAAGAAATATTCATATGTCCTAATTCTAGGATAAGATAGCTTTAAAGTACATAAACCGACAGTTAAAAGTAATTGTCATATGGTTGAAAATTTGGTATCTTAAAGCTTCATCATCATAACCTGTAAGACTTCATATCATCTGTCAGCTCAAATCAGGAAATTTATACACAGGAAAGGCAAAAGGTAGTAAAGTGGATAATACCGATAATATTACATTCAGCAAGTTTTCGCAAAAACCTACTTATGTTGTGACAAATAAAAATGATCAAATTACCAAACATATTCAAAATTATACTGATGTTGCGAGAGAGAATACAGAGGAAAAGAGTGGGCAACCGCATCATAAATTTTCAAAAAACTTAGCATATACAGTATCATCTCTATCTACCTTTCTTGATTCATATAGTACAAAACCGGCATTTAATCAGTCGCTTAAACAATCGTATGAACCGTCACAATCTGCACAAACATCTTATGAAAAGGAGAAAACTTCATCAGCGTTGACAACCGAAACAACTTCCAGCCAGAGTACTTTTTTTCAGGAAGGAAGTAAAAGGGTTACCTTACAAACCAGCAGAGCATGCA
>JAPORK010000463.1 GCA_026710285.1 Endozoicomonadaceae bacterium
GCATGAGCGTCTCGCAGGAGGAATCCCCTTCCTTTAGGGAGGGGAGGATGTCAACATTATCACAAAAGCCTGACCATCACTATCTGCCTGATACTCACGTACCCAACTCAGGTATTGGAGTAAGAATTTCCAAACTTTGGGCAGCTTTTTTACGTGGATAACCCTGGTCAATGACAAAGAGAATCGCATCTAATTTAAATTCTTTTGAATATTTTTTACGTGCACCTGTTATCATTTTATTTCTCCAGTTTTGGATATATTATATACCTTAACTGGGTTGGTAGGTTTCAGGGTACCACATCACAATACCATGGTTGCTATCCGTTTGGCTGATTTATCAGTGTATTCAGGCATTGAAAAAAATCATCCAGAGAATAACTATTTTTATCACCTTAATCTGTCTCCCTGTTAGCTATACGTTTTTTGCGGAAAAGCTTAGGGTCTGTAATAATCGGGCGATAAATTTCAATGCGGTCACCTTTTTCTACAATATGTTCAGCAGGGCGCAGGATCTTTTTTCCAAAAATACCGATGGAAATATTTTGTAACGATAAGTTACGACACTCGGTTAACAGATCGCTCTGTTCAATGGCTTGAGTCACTGTAGTTCCTGCTGAAACCATTAGCTTATAATGATATAGTTTATCTGGTAAAGCATAAATAATTTCTACCATTATATCGTTCATAGTAATCCTATATTATTGACCAAAAACTTCATTAGCCCGTTTACAAAAAGCATCCACCATGGTACTGGCAACCTTTTCAAGCAAAGAACCTACTGTCATTTGTAACAGCGGGTTACTCATTGAAAACGCCATATAAAAATTTATTTTACATCCGGTTTCATCCAAAGGTGTAAACATCCAGTGTCCTCGTAAAAAAGCAAAAGGACCTTCAATTAACTCCATGTCAATACGATTTTCTGACAGTTTATTATGAGTAACAAAAGACTGTTTTATACCCGCTTTTTTTAGTTCAAGGCGTGCATTCACCCAGGATTTTCCTCTGGACTCAATGGCAGCATCTGAACAACCCGGTAAAAATTTTGGATAACTTTCAATATCATTTACCAGCTCATACATCTTTTGCGCCGGATGCATTATTAAAGCTTGTCGTTTAATTACTTTCATCCACAGCTCTCTGATTTACATAATTATTTTAATTGCTTAGATGTTACTTCCGTTAAACACTATTAATAGTCTACATAAAACAGACAGTAAAACTAACTCTTTAGGTGACAATAATACCCATTTGTATTCATATCACATTTCATTGCTTAAACACTACCTCAAAATTATTTTAATTTTTATCGCAACAAATCAATTTGCTGCTCAATTACATTGTTGATACTTTAATTGTATCTCAGCCGTTAATGCTGTTGATTTTAAATCCACATATTCTCTGCTAATTCTCTGAATACCAGAAATAAGCGCATATGGAATAGTACCGGCATAACGGGCAATTTCATTAACTGCTAACCGGGGTCCCCATAAAGTAACTTTAGTACCAATGTTTGCCTGAGGAATATCGGTTAAATCAATAATTAAAGTATCCATTGAAACGCGCCCGATTACAACTGTTCGGCAATGACCAATGAGTACCGGTGCATTGGCAGAAAGCGTGACAGGGTAGCCATCACCATAACCAATAGCAACAACGCCTGTACGGGTTTTTTTCCGTGCTACAAAGCTGCCACCATAGCCAACAGACATACCAGGATTTAATTCTTTAACAGCAATAATTTCAGAAGTAAGCTCCATTACAGGCTTTAACGGTGGATGCTCAATTTGCCTGCGCTTAAAGGGAGACACTCCTGTTAGCATAAGCCCTGGTCTGACCCAGTCATCATGGGTTCCATAATTATACAAAAGGGCTGCTGAATTACTTAAGCTTACTTCTTCTTTTTGTCCCTGTGTTACTTGACGAAAACATTTAATTTGTTCACAGGTATAGGGATTATCCGGTTCATCTGCACGGGCAAAGTGCGTTGCCAGAACTATTTTTTTTACATGTGGGCATGCCTTTATTTTCAGATAATGAGATAAAAATTTTTCAGGCATAAAACCCAGACGATTCATGCCTGTATCTATTTTTATCCATATATTAAAAGCCTGGTTAGTTTTAAACTTCAGGAACATATCCACTTGTTCTGTACAGTGCAGAAGCGGAGTGAACCGATATTTTTCAATCAGCGACAATTCTTTAGAACTGAAAAATCCTTCCAGTAATAAGATCTCCGTTTGAATTCCCGCTTCACGCAACTCAACAGCTTCTTCAGTACAAGCGACAGCCAGGGCATCAATACCTTCTTTTTCCAGTATACGGGAAATTTCTACAGCACCATGTCCATAGGCATTATTTTTTACCACACCGACAATTTTTCCTTTTGTCAACTTTCTTGCCACATAAAAATTGTGTCGTAGTGCATCTAAATGGATAATTGCTTTTGCCGGACGACTCATAACCTCTGTTCCCCCCCAAAATAATCTTGACAATCATTTACAACATGTTTATCAATACAACTTATCTTTTACAGGTTATAACTTTTGGTACTTCTTTTATAAAATGATGTAATTAATACGGCATCTGCTATTCAACATCGGTATAACAATACCACAATTTACTCTATATAAAGTAATAATTTAAATAATTTTTCAGTCAGGTTTTGAAAATATATATAACACACATCCTGATCTTAAACGATTATAAAAATTAGTGACATGATCAACCTTTTTCTTACAATCCGGTTAAGAAAAATTTTCTAATTTTGTCATGACTTCTTCATACTCATTTGGGCTCACAGATCTCAATGTTACATGGTAGTTGCTGACTGTTATAAAACATCGTGATGTAATTTAGAATATCCTGTCGTGACTTGTATCGTGTTTTATAATGAACTTATTTTTTAAAGTGATGTCTATATATAATGTGTGTGCATAATAAAGAATAAGAATACGATTATGCACACATTCCTTCCATCTGGTTTATGTCATTTTTATATCAAATGGTATAAATTAATTTTTTTCATAATAATCAAAAATTAAGGTATTTATATGAAATCTCCAATTTTGTTGGCTTTATCTTTAGCTACATTATTGTGTTTAAACACAAGTTTTGCTGCTTCTGTTCCACAGGCAAAATTGTTAAATGCAAAGAAAAAAGTAAACAATTGCGTTGCAGTCAATGTTTGTAATAAGTGGCATGGAAAACTTCATAATCATTTAATTTTAAAATATAGTGCAGATAATAAATGTACAAAAAAAGCAGTTCATGAAGTCTTAAACATGGGTCAATGTTATAAAATCCATTCAATCAAAAAAGGAGCTAAATTAAACTTAGATGTTAAGACAGCTAATAAACATCATAATGTGGTTTTACATGCTAAAAAAGGAAAAGTAGTCTGCGGACAGCAGAACGGTAAAAAAGGTCAAGCATCGAAGAAAGCTGTATACAAATGTGCTTATAATACCAACCATCACGTAAAGCACAAACATTATTGAAACCCTCATTAATATATAGTCACTGTACCCACTCAAACTGAAAAGAACAAATTTATTTTTTTTAAAAATAATTCTATATAAAAAACATGAGACAACAAAATTTGTTATTTGAAATTTTATGGGTACAAAATTATTCTGAAATAATTAAAATTAAATGTAAATTCTTTGGCATACAAATTAAAAAAGCAACACGCTTTGTCTGGTTTGTATGCCAGGAGCAGTTAAAACATAGAATTACAACATTTTTCCAGCCATACTCTTGCTGTATCCAGCATTCGATTTGAAAAAGCCCACTCATTATCAAACCAACAAATAATTTTTACCAGAGAACCATTACTAACTTGTGTCTGCGTTCCATCAATGATGACAGAATGCTCATCGTGGCTAAAATCAACAGAAGCATGGGGTTCATCCGTATAGCCCATTACAGATTGATTTGTATCACATTGTGCAGCATTTCTGAACAGATTATTGATCTGTTTTCTGTCTGTATTCGTTGCTAAATGCACCGTTAAATCAATAAGTGAAACATTAATAGTAGGTACCCGTATGGCAACAGAACAGAATCGTCCTTCTAATTCAGGGAGTATTCGTTCAATTCCTTTGGAAAGTTTTGTCTCTACAGGAATGACCGCCTGCATAGACGCACGGGTCAATCGTAAATTGGTATTATGATAAGCATCAATAACCGGCTGATCATTCATGGCAGAGTGAATTGTGGTGGTGACACCTTTTTCAATCTTAAAATGTTTGTGCAGTAACATCAGTATCGGGATAATACAGTTGGTAGTGCAGGAACCATTTGAGACAATGTAATCTTTCGCTGTCAGCAAGTGGTCATTGCAACCAAAAATAATCGTTTTATCAACATTGGCTTCAGCGGGTTGAGAAAAGAGCAGGCGCCGGGGACCTGCATCTAAATAGTGCTGTGCTGTGCTGCACGACTTAAATGTACCTGAACACTCCAGTAACAGATCAATGTTTAAATCGTGCCAGTTCAATTCATCTGGATCACCGACATGGCTAATAACAACAGAATGATTATTAATGAGTAATCGGTTATCAGTATAACTCACCTTTCCGGGAAACCTACCATGTACTGAGTCAAACCGGGTCAGATAAGCCATTGTACCAATATCTGCCGGTTCATTGATTGCAACAATATCAAAAATTTTTTGCAATTCGGGACGTTCATAAAAGGCTCGTAAAATATTACGACCGATTCTGCCATACCCATTAATAGCTAAGCGATATTTCATATCAACAATTCTTTGCTGTCAGTCAAAAAGTTTTTTTATCGGAAAAATAGTTTGTTTGCAGCGTCTGTCGTGTTATGACAAGTTATGATTTTTGCACATTTTTTAAAGTTATCATCTATGCGTTTTCCTATACCCTGTCTGCATTTGAGCTGCAAAGACCGATCGCCTGGCTAACTTTCTTGTTGTCACTGAGACGCTCAATCATCTCTTTCCGAACCTGTCATTATACTTATCAATTGCTTTTATCATCAATATCCTGGGTAAATTTTTTTGTTTTTAGCACCGGAGAATATTTTTCAGCTAACCTGATGCTTCTCATGAACGGTTATTTTATCTTGCGTTCAATACCACTCATATTCAAAATTCGGGTTGCGATTTCTTCAATAGAATAATGGGTTGTATCAATAACCGGAATTTTGTGTCGGCTAAAAAGCTGTTCTGCCTGTTCTGTTTCAAGTTTACACTGTCTCATTGATGCATAATGACTATTAGGATAACGCTCCTGACGAATAGCGCTGAGCCGTTCAAAATCAATCGTCAGTCCAAATAATTTTTTTTTCCACGGAATCAGTGAAGCTGGTAGTTTAGCCTCATGCTCTATATCTTCTTCAGTAACAGGATAGTTAGCTGCATAAATACCAAACTGCAATCCAAGATATAAGCAGGTAGGTGTTTTACCACAGCGGGATACGCCGGTGAGAATTAGTTCTGCCTGAGGGTATCCACGAACATGTGAACCGTCATCATTATTGAGCGCAAAGTTCATTGCTTGTATACGACGATCATATTGTGAACTGTGAGTAATATCCCGCTTCTTACCAATTTTATGTAACGCATGGCTATGCAAAAGATTTTCCAGTGATGGAATAAAAGTATCAAAAATATCATAACTGTGTACAGGTGCTTCATGGAGAATGTTGGCTATTTCTACATTAACAATGGTACTGAAGACCAGTATTTTAGGCGTCTTTTGTTTGTAAAGAGTGGTTAACTCTTTACAAAGCTGTCTGGCTTTTTCTGCGGTATTCACATAAGGTCGTGTAATACGAATAAATTCAAGATTTTCAAACTGAGCCAACAGGCTTTGTCCAAAAGATTCAGCTGTAATACCTGTGCCATCTGAAATAAAAAATACGTAAATTTTTGTCATGATTATCTATATTGAAGAATAAAATATATAATTGTCGGTTTAATTTTTATAAAATCTTCTATATTTTAACAGAAAAAAACAGACACAAGATAATAACAATTTTTTTGTATCCTGAAGACTGTGTTAAAATCTGTACAAAATAATAGCGATTATTTTTCTCTTTATGGAGGCTCATGGTGCAATATAAATACGTTATTCCTTTAACTAACCTCGGCACTAAAGATATCAATAAAGTCGGAGGTAAAAATGCTTCTTTAGGAGAACTCATTAGTCAGCTGTCTGATCTGGGTATCAAAGTACCCGGTGGTTTTGCAACAACAGCACAGGCATTTTATGATTTTCTTGAACATAACCATTTACGACAATATATCAATGATAAACTAACAGGTTTAGATGTTAACAATGTCAAAATGCTTGCAAAAGTGGGGGCTGAAATAAGAGAGCGAATCATAAAATCATCTTTTCCTCCTGAAATAGAAAAAGATATTACCGATGCCTTTAAGCATTATGCAGAATTTACTGATCAAACAGCCGTTGCTGTACGCTCATCAGCAACGGCAGAAGATTTACCGGAAGCCTCCTTTGCCGGGCAACAGGAAACTTTTCTTAATATCAGAGGGATCGAAAATATACTGATTGCAATCAGAGAAGTGTTTGCTTCACTTTATAATGATCGTGCTATTTCTTATCGGGAACATCATGACTTTGCACATGATCAGGTGGCTATTTCTGCCAGCGTACAAAAAATGGTACGCAGTGAAACCGCATCTTCAGGCGTCATGTTTACCTTAGATACTGAGTCTGGCTTTCGTGATGTAGTCTTTATTACCTCTGCCTGGGGATTGGGTGAAGCCGTTGTACAGGGCGCTGTTAACCCAGATGAATTTTATCTTTACAAGTCGGCGCTTAATCACGGACATTTTCCGATATTACGCCGTAATATCGGCAGAAAAAAAATAAAAATGGTTTACTCGGATGACGCAACAACAGGGAAATCAATAAAGACAGTATCCGTTAATGAAAAAGAACAACAGATGTTTTCTATAACAGATGAAGAAGCAGAGCAACTGGCAAAACAAGCGTTAATTATTGAAAAACACTATAAACGCCCAATGGATATTGAATGGGCTAAAGATGGTGATAGTGGAGAATTATTTATTGTTCAGGCGCGTCCGGAGACAGTGAAAAGTCGTCAGCAACAGATAGAAAGATACATCCTTTTGCAGGAAGGTGAAATACTCATTACCGGTAAAAGTATCGGTCAGCGTATAGGACAGGGTGTAGCCCGTAAAGTTGAAAGTATTGCTGAGATGGACAAAGTTCAGTCGGGTGATATTTTGATCACTGATATGACTGATCCTGACTGGGAACCGGTGATGAAAAAAGCCGCAGCCATTGTAACCAATCGGG
>JAPORK010000105.1 GCA_026710285.1 Endozoicomonadaceae bacterium
AAGAGACAGCCTTTAGAGAGGGGAGGATGTCAATCTGTTTTACTGGCATTCTCTGGCAGAGGTGGTGAGTCTGGTAATGATTTAAAGCTTACAGATTCAACTGAGCTGCATTTACGCTCTTTAATGGGTTTAGCAGGCTTCTCAAAATCTGACCGGTCATATCCATGTGTTTTATGCGGTAGGCGTGCTTTTAATTTTGCACCACCGGTTTTTACTTTACTTATTGTATAATCTTTTATCTTTTTAGCGCCGCCGGTTATCGCACTTTTTGTTTCTTTGAGTGCATTCAGTGTGTTCTCTTTTTTATTTTCATTCCATTTTACAAAACCTTTTTTTGTAGCTGCAGCTGCTCCTTTTATAAAACTACCGCCACTCATCACTTTACTTTTAGCAAAACTACCGCCACTCATTGCTTTGTTTTTAGCAAAGCTACCGGCACTTTTGAGTTTTTCAGCGCCTGCATGAATGGCTTTTCCACCAATTTTTTTGGTTAAAGTTGCCGCTGCTTTCACCGGTTTAAGTAACGACTTTGTTTTGCTTAATTTAGTAATAGCACGTTCTTTCAGGCTTTTTTTACTGAAAGAAATTTCTATATTTCCTTCAGCTGAAGAGGCAACCTGTACTTTCATATTTTTAGCCCCTACTACGCTAATCGTCACGGGCGTATTACCTATCATCCCCTTTACCGATTCACCAGTAGTTTGTGTTTCTGTGCCTTTATTAGCTGCACCAATATCAGTTGCAGGGGTAATACCACCAGGACGTTGTATCTCCATAAATAATCACCTGAATAAATAACGTGAGCACAATAACATGAACAGACTATCGGTATTTTTACAAAAAGATTTAAAGTTCATGTATTCACTTATTGTGCTGGTGGTTTAATTTTTACCTGAAAATCTACGTTACAATTATACGACAAATTATTATTTATTGTTTTCCTAAGCGTCATGTTACTTTAGTCTGCTGAATAATCAAAGAAACTAATTGAGATGGTTATTAGAACTGCAGAAAGCTGTTTGTTCATTACACGAGCAAGTAGGTTTCATGGAGGGGATATCATCACATTAACGCAGAGTTAATGCAAATCAGACAGACTTAAATCCATCGTTTAATTATTTTGCTCTTCAGTTACAGGTTGCAACTGTTCCCATATGCAGGGCTTGCCAGCAACCCGGGTGATCATCGTAAGTTTTTCATTATGTGCTTTTAATTCCTGTTCATTGGCTTTAATAACCCGCAGCGGCAGTTGATGATCTGTTCTGCTGTTGAATTGAAAGTTGTCCTGCTCATCCAGCGAATTTTCCTCTGTTAGCATCAGGTGTGTTTGTCCACCGGTCATTTTCAGGTAAACTTCTGCTAACAAACCAGCATCAAGCAATGCCCCGTGCAATGTTCTTCCAGAGTGGTCAATCTGATAGCGTTTACACAGCGCATCAAGGCTGTTTTTTTGCCCGACATGTTTTTCTCTGGCAAGCACCAGTGTATCGGTTATTTTGCAGTAAGTTTCAACCGGAGCTAAGGGGGTTGCCAGCAGAGAGAATTCCTGATTAATAAACCCCACATCAAAGGGAGCATTATGAATGACCAGTTCAGCACCGTGGATAAATTGCAGGAAGTCTGTGGCTATCTCCTGAAAAACCGGCTTATCTGCAAGAAATTCATTGCTCAATCCGTGAACTGCAAAAGCCTGTTCATCCACCTGCCTTTGTGGATTAATATAAACATGATAGTTATTATTGGTAATCTGGCGATTGATAATTTCAATACAACCTATTTCAATAATACGGTGGGTTGTGGGTGTTATACCGGTAGTCTCGGTATCGAGTACAATAATTCTTGACATTATAATGTATCCTTTTGTGTACGCTTTATTTTAGCAACAGCTGCTCTGGCCAGTGCGTCAACGCGTTCATTCTCCGGATGACCGCTGTGTCCTTTTACCCAGCGCCACTTTATGTTATGACGTTGCTGCTCACTTAATAGCTTTATCCATAAATCTTTATTTTTTACCGGGTTTTTATCAGCTGTCTGCCAGTTATTGCGTTGCCAGTTTTGAATCCACTTAGTAATGCCGTTGCGTACATAAACGGAATCTGTTGTCAGCACCACTTCACAGGGTTTTTTTAATGCGACCAGCCCTTCTATTGCAGCCTGTAACTCCATACGGTTATTGGTGGTTACAGATTCACCGCCTTTGAGGGTTTTTTCATGTTTTCCATAACGTAAAAGTACGCCCCATCCTCCGGGTCCGGGATTGCCACTGCACGCCCCGTCTGTATAAATTTCCACTTTCATGCGTTTACTTTTTACCTGCGTTTAAATTAAACTATTATTTACTGTCTGTTCAATAAAAAATAAAGAACTTTATTAATATTATTACCATGATATCTGTAAAAATTTGACCGCTAACTGTGGGTGTCATAGTCTGTAAATAGTCTTATCGGCTAAACAGGATATAGTCTGTGACCTACAAAAAGAATCATGTTATAACCAACCCTAAACAATATAAAATTATTACCAAAACATCAACAGACCCTAACAGGTAATAACAAAAACAACTTATAAGGATATTGCTATGTTTTACCGACATATATCATCTGACATAAAGCTCAGTCTAACTATACCACAATATGCTACGGATATTTTTTATCTGATTAAAAAAAACCAAACCTGGTTAAAGCAGCGATTTAACTGGTCCGATACGATTACTTCGGTGACAGATGTAGAAAATTTTATCAAATTAGAATTATTAAAATTTCAGCAAAGTATTGGTTTACATACAACAATATTTTATAAAAATAAAATAGCCGGTGTTGCGGGGTTCACTGATATTTACAGCGGTATCGGACAACTGGAGTATTGGTTAAGTGAAGAACACGCTGATAAAGGCATTATGGCAGCCAGCCTGAAAGAGTTAATTCACGTGGGATTTTCAAACTATACCATTGACACAATTGAGATGCGGTGTACTGAGAATTCCTGCCAGCAACTACCTGTCGAGTTGAATTTTGAACAAAAATGCAAAGCTTTAAGTATGACCGGTATGGATGCCTTGAAAAGTCATACAGTATATTATATTGAAAGAAAACAGTTTTTTGCTCACGTCAACAGACAGCAACATCATGAACTGTGTACATAATTGTTCACAGTAAAGGCGGGGGATGTATTTGACATCCCTCTGCCTGATTAATTATTTATGTTTTCAGTCCTTTACCCAGTTTTAATAACTTTATACATAATACAAACAGTAAAACTGCAATAATAATCATCACTGTGAGTGTATAAATAATATCAATGCTATCTTTATAACCCAGAATGCCAAACCGGAAAGCACTTATTTCATAGATAACCGGGTTAAAATATGAGATTTTTTGCCAAAAAGGTGGCAGTGCAGAAATAGAATAAAAAACTCCTCCCAAATAACTTAGTGGTGTCAGAATAAACGTAGGAATAATATTTACATCATCAAACTTGCTGGCAAGTAAACCATTTAAAAATCCGGTCATGGAAAAAATAAATGCAGTAATTAACATAACCATCACAGTGATGGACCAACTATATACCGTGATTGATGTAAACACCATTGAAACCAGCATAACCAGTGTAGCGACAATCATCCCTCTGATAACACCTCCCATTACATAGCTGAGTAACAGAACCCACTCCGGTACAGGTGCAACCAGCACTTCTTCAATCGAACCACAAAATTTACTACCAAAAAAACTTGAGGCAACATTAACATAGCTGTTAGTAATCACTGACATCATTACAAGTCCTGGAATTACAAACATGGTGTAATCAAAACCTCCCATACTACCTATACGTTTACCAATAATATTGCCAAAAATAATAAAATAGAGTGAGGATGTAATGACTGAAGGCAAAATAGTTTGCGGCCAGATACGTATTATCCGTTTTAATTCTTTTGATAACAGCGTATAAAATGCGATCCATACAAAACGTTTAAAAATTGTATTCATTCAGGTGACACCATAAAATAGTGATTAATGTTTTGCTGTCATGTCCAGAAACAGCTCTTCCAGGCGATTACCCTCACTGCGCAGTCCGGTAACATGTAGCTTTTGTTTTTCAAGATGCAGAAATAATTCGTTCAGACTTTGACCTTTACTGACTTTCACTTCAAAGGAGTGTGAACCAGCATAACTCACTTTATATCCCGGCAGTGTGGGTATTGTCTCTGTCTTTTCCTGAATATCAATAAAAAATCTTTCTGTATTATGCTGTTGCAGTAAATTCTGCATCGACGTGTTTTGAATAATTTTACCATGATCGATAATTGCAATATTACGACACATTTTTTCGGCCTCTTCCAGATAATGGGTGGTAAGAATAATAGTGGTACCTTCCCGATTCATGGTTCTGAGAAAATCCCATAAAAAGTAGCGTAATTCAGTATCAACGCCTGCGGTGGGTTCATCTAAAATTAATAATGGTGGCTGATGTACCAGTGCCCGTATAATCATCATGCGACGCTTCATACCACCGGAGAGGTCTTTGGCGATACCATTACGTTTTTCCCACAATCCCAGTGCTTTTAAATATTTTTCACATAACAAACGTCTTTGTCGCATAACAACGCCGTAATAACCGGCCTGATTCATTAAAATATCCAGGACTGTCTCAAAGGGATTGAAATTGAATTCCTGAGGGACAATACCTATTTGACGTTTGGCTTCATAGACATTGTTATCCAGATCAAAGCCATTAATGGTAACTTTGCCTGAAGTTTTATTAACCAGTGAAGAAATAATACCGATTGTGGTAGATTTTCCCGCACCATTGGGACCTAGTAAGGCGAAAAAATCACCTTCTTTTACAGTTAAATCAATGCCCTTTAATGCTTTAATACCATTACTGTAGGTCTTGTTTAAGTTGTTGACTGTTAGCATGTGTGCCATAAAAATAACTTTATTTTTTACTATTTATTAAGAAAAATTTCACATGAGTAAAATTTAAACATTTAAGTAGAGATACTACAATTATTTTTCTCCGCTACTGCTGTTTTAGACCATGCTTAACATAGTTTGATAGTTAAAGAAGGGAAGCGCAATGGGAGCAATAAGTAGTAAGACTGATTCATACGTTCGGTTACCTTCAGAGCCCGTCAGAGAGAGCCAAAGAAGCAACAATCAGGGAAAAACCAACAATAACCGCACAGTAAAATTTTCAGCCACCACCCAACCTATAAGAAAGGATAGCAGAACAACCTCTGTTAATGCTAAAAACATCTATACAAGAACCGTTCAGTCTCATCAGTCAGATCGTGTTAGTCCGGTGGTATCTGCGATACCGCAGCCAGCGCCACCTGATATTGAACAAAAGCTGGATGAATATGTGCAGGCATTTATTCAACAGCAGCATACATTCACTGCTTTGGCAGAGCATCAGTATGAGCGTGCTGAAGACAAAAGTACTAAAGCTGATGCAAGAAAAAAATTAAAAATATTAACAAAAGTAGATAGCGATAAAAAATTTCAGCAGTTATTTGAACTGCTTAAAAAGCACCCTAATCCAGGTTTGAGTCGTGCCGAGTACCAGACAGTACAAAAAAATGCACAATGGGTAAATCTACAACTTCAACCTTTGTGGGATGATTTTGATGTATGTCCACCAAAGCTGGATTTTTTCCCTGTAAGGTTACCTGATTTACCTTCTCCGGATAAAGTTTCTGCACTGACCACACAGCGTCAGGCTGCAACAGACAATTTAAGTGTTCTGCAACAATTTAATCAAACGACATTACCTAAGTATCAAAATTCATTGAGTCTGCTACAGCTTTCAGAAAGCTACCATGGCAGTAAAAAAGATGCAGTAATTGCATTACAAAAGTTACAACACATTGAAAATTCCGCACAGGTTGTCGAATTAGCTACATTACTGAGTGATATAGCCAGTAAACAAGTGCCTGCGTCGAAGAAAAATCTTAAACAAATTCAGGAAAATGTTGCCTGGATTAATCAGCAACTTAAACCTGCACTTAAATTGCTGCATGGAAATAAGGCAGCAGCTATTGCTGAAAATCAGTTTCGTTTACCACTCAGCTTTACATGAAAGGAAAAACGACTATTTATTGTAAGTCAGTGGGGTGAATCAGGTGTGATTCACTACAACATCAGTTCACTCAACTGAATAAAACAAAAGGGATATGCTTTAAAAACGCTTAAAGGCAAAAAGTTAAAGGACGAAAACCACATTTGCTTATTGATACGGTGGGACTGATAATCGCTATGGCTATCACTTCAGCAGACCTGCAAGATCTTGATGGTATCCGTATAATTAACCGGTGTAGCTAAAAAATTATGCCTGATTTGGGTTGATGGTGGCTACAGCGGCAAGCTGGTGGAATGGATCAGTTAGGTTTTTAAATTCTCTCTGAAGATTGTTTTACGCAGTGATGACACAAAAGGTTTCATCTTATTGCCACGTCGACAGCTTATTGAAATAACATTTGTCTGGCTTAATCATAATCGCAGACTGAGCAAAGATTATGAATGCTTAACCTCCTTTTTAAATTATTCCTTAGCGTTAATGGCTGCTGTAAACATTTGCTGCCGATTTGTCACTGCTTTTATCCGTATTCACTTGTTCTGCCTTTTTTCCATATAAACACGGACTTTCTCTGCCAGTTTATCTATATCTAGCAATAAACTTTTTAAATCGTTGCATGCTTCCTCAAGTTTTTTCTTTGCTGCTGTTACTTCTGCTTTTTCTGTTTCAGTCATTTCTACTGTATTATTTTCTTTGGGTAGGCTTTTGTTTATTCCCTGCAAAAAATCATTGACAGAACCCTGTGGTGTTCCCCATTGCTGGAATGCGATACCAGCAATTTTTTTGTTCAGAATCAACATTCCTTCATGCTTAAGTGACTTTACTTCATTGTCCTGGGGTAGCTTTTTCAGTCCGTAAATTGCTGTTACTAGGCTGCGCAATGCTCCATTACCTCTGGCTAAATCTTTATATTTTTCCAGCAAAGAATGTCCATTAAGTAAATTTAATTCAGCTGTTTTTGATGAAGCATCTAATATTATTGAGCACAACAGTTCTACTGATAGGTCAGTGGTATTTGGTTGTGCGGTCTGTTTGGAAGAAGCAGTTTTAACAGATGAGGATTTATCATTTTTTAGTCGTTTTTTTACAATATTTGTAATTGAGGACAATAATTTTCTTATACCCCAATTGTGTCTATTTTTCTCATGTGATTTGGATGGAGCTTTTTCCAGATTAATTTTGTTTGCAATGTAA
>JAPORK010000323.1 GCA_026710285.1 Endozoicomonadaceae bacterium
ATTGAGTTTATATCGGTTAATATGTACTCTAATTCGCCAACATTATAAATATTAAGAGAGATGTTAGTTGTTGCATCTTTTATTTCTTGTAGCAGTGTTTCATCATCAATACCTTCAAGTTCCTCGGTATCTGTAATAAGCCCTTCAATTTCTACGTTATTATCCTTCTTGCCTTTTATTAGCGCGGTCCAGGGTACTCCACCTGCTTCAAGATAAGCAGTATTTTCGGGCTGGCTGGTGAAAAGCGCTGACTTATCGGATATCAACTGATCTAATTGTGGATCATCTGACAATATTGACCGGTCTGATGTTTGTTCTACCGGGTCTGACTCTGGTTGTTTTACCAGGGATGCTTCAAAGAACTGTTTTGATTTTTGCACAGGAACCAGTCTGATAATACCAGGATGATTCAAACTTTCTAAACGCCGGGTCTCTTCAATAAAATTATCTTTATCAGATTCTGAAGCACCAGGTAATAAAGATTTTTTCATAACAATGGGACCGGCTTCTCCGGGAACAACAGCTTCTACACTACCAAATACACCTTTTCCGACATATTGGAAAGGTTTCTCTGTTGCAGATGTTACTGCATGAGAGGCTTCCCATCTTTGTTTTGCGGCTAATTCTCTTTTATCTGCCTCTTCTGTCTTGCCTTGTTTACGCAGATCTTTTGCTTCCTGTACATGTCTCAACGCATAATAGACACTTTCTGCTTTTTCCAGGGCAGTGTGGTGAGTAATATTTTTTTTGTAGAGTGTTTTAGCTATTTCATGCTCTATTCTTGACTGATACTCATCTTTTGAGAGCGGATCTTCGGGTGAAATCAAGGCTTCTACTAAACGCGGGTTAACTTCTCTGACATACTTTGCAATATCATCTGTGGACCAGGTCCCTATGCTTTTATCTTTACTTTTGTCCAGTTCCAGCAGCCTTTTCTGCAACGCTTCAGGATGTTGTGTTACGTCTTCTTTAATTGCTGCTAATGCCGCATCGGCTTTTTCCTTTTCAGCTGCATGTAGCTTATTAAGATGCGCTGCTTGCTCTGGTGTTAACTGAGTACCGGCAGGTTTCCCATTTACAGGATTCATAGTAAGACCTCTGTTTTGTTATGTTTTACAATAAAAAAATAGAAGGCATAAAGCGTGCAGGATCTGTTTATATTGCAGCACTATATAAAAAAATGACACCTCTTTTTCTTAAAAAGCTACCCTATCAGCAAAGTACTTTTTTATTGTAGAAAATATTGCGATTACCCTGTTACTACAAGTTTGTCTTTTATGCACAAACATTTCAGTACAAGCTAATACTATGTTGGGAAAATGAACGAGTTGCACATTTTCAGGAAAAATAAGCTATCTTATAAAAAAATAATACTGGGAGTCCTAATCCGAGAATCTTCTTATGAACCTTCAGTGTTATTTCCTGGTCCACTTATTATAATACTATGTACTCTGAATTTATGTTATTGACATAATCGCTTGTTATTCTGTCCTGTTTGTCCTCTCTTACACGACCTGTCTTACTCGACCATACAAAACAACTGCGGAGAATGTGTTTATAATGAAAAAACCATTAACAAAGATCATTACAGTAAGAGCATTATTTTATTTGTTTTTTTTATCTTTTGTTTATCGCTCATCATCTGTTGTAGTTGCAAAATTGAACACCAGTAAACAGCTGGATACATCACAAAAAACAGCAGCAGATAAAACCTTTGATCCCAATCGTAATGTTGTAAAAAAAAACCAGTATACAGCTGAAAGCGATACATCGCTAAAAGTTAATGAGGGTGGAGAATCTTCTCTATGGTCTAACGCATTTAATTTTCAAAAGAGTTGGGGGACACAAGTTGATCCCCGCACCGGTATACTGATAGCTTATGTCAGAGCAGGTAGCATGATCAGCAATTTAGGACATGGACCAAATATTGATCTGGAAGTCAATTATAACAGCAATAGCTTAGCTGATCCGGATGGTCTTGGTCGGGGTTGGAGTTTTAACTTAACGCACTTTAATCTGGTTAATAATCAGTTATCTACTTCTCAGGGTAAAGTTTACAATTTACAACAAAACAGTAATGGTCAGTGGTGGCCTCAGTACCATAAATTAAAAGATATTCACATTAGCGGTAGTAAATCAGCTGGTTTCGTGATTATTTACGCCAATGGTTTGCGGGAAACATTAAATCCTGATGGTTACGAAATCCGTCTTGAACAACAAAATGGATATGGTGTTAATTTTTATTATATGCAGGGAACACACTTGTTAAGTGAGATAAGTGACGCTCAAAATCACAAAATTGTATTAGACAGAGTAGCAGGTCTTTTGACCGTTACCAGCTATGATAGCAAAGGAAAACCACTCAACATTCAGCTTGACCGTTTTGGTGGTGAATTGAGAACAATTACTTTACCCGGAAACAGTAATAATTCTTTGTCTTATATTTCTATGGGGTATACCAATAATTATTTAACCAATATTGTTTATCCTACCGGTTTAAAGAAAAATATAATTTACAACTGTACTGACGCAATGAAAGTTTCACTCTGGGATAATAATCAAATGAGAGCTATGTGCGTGGTTTCTATGGAATCAGTTGATCCTGGTGCAAAGCAACCAGCAATGGCAACTCATTATAGTTATGGTAAAAGTAGCGCTAATGAACACAATTATCTTGCCTTTAATTCAGGTCTTGATATCCAGCCGGAACCCAAACAGGATATTTTGTTTGCAACACCTGCAAGTTATACTTATAAAACAATACAGGACAATGGGGTAATCCAACAGATCCGTACTTATAATAAATATCACCTGCTTATTAATGCACAAATTATCAGTAATCATACAAACCATCTTATTTCACAGGTACAAAACTTCTTTTGTCGTACTGATCAGGATGATGGCTGTGCTCACACACGTTTTGAAGACTTACCAATAACTTATAGTCTTCCTTTAAAAACAGTTATCAAAAACTGGGGAGACAGCACAGGACCTCCTGCAACTGAAGTTACTGAGAAAACCTATGATTTGCAAGGACGTATTACTAGTACTAAAGATGCATATGGTCGTGTAAAAAAAATACATTATTGCCCGGTAACAGGTGATGCTTTCTGTCCTGCGGAACCTGTTGACTGGTCTTTAACCACACAGGTAGAATCAGTCACTTCATATCCTTCAGATCAGGTATTTGATGTATCACGGCTACCTGAAATAACCGAGCATAATTACTATCAGCAGGAGCTTAATGCTGACGGACATGGCTATACGCTGGTACTGGTGCACAAGGTAATCCGTTCAGGTGATCAACAGCTTACAACAACCCGCCAATATTATCATAATCCACAAGATATTTTTAAATATGGTTTAATAAAAAGAGTAACGGTGACAGGTAGTGTATCACCTGTTGCAAAGCTCACCGCAACGAATAAAAATTATTACTATATTTTGAATTCAGATTACAAGACTAAAACAGTGTACAATACAGTAGAAACCGGTGAAAATCAATTTAAGCGATCACCTGCGGTAACAACCAGTATGTATACTAATCAGGTGCTAGAGATGGCTGATGCTGAAAATAAAAATATCAGTTATTATCACTATGATAACCAGGGCAGGATAGTACAGATAGATTCTGGAGTAAATACTGATTTTACGGTCAGTAAACGTTATCAGTATACTGTTTCTCCTCAATTGGTTGAGTTGATTACTATCGCTGCTAATGGTTTAAAAGAAAAAATTATTTTTGATGGTGCAGGTAGAAAGCTAGCTAAATTTAATCAGGCAATAGCCAGTAGTGGAGAAAAAGAGCCAGACCAATGGGTACCGGTTACCAGTGTCAGTTATGATGCTCATGGGCAGATCTCTTCTAAATACGACTATTATACAGATACACAAGGAAAACTAATTAAACTAATAACGACGTTTAGTTATGATAATTTAGGAAGAATTTATAAGGTTAATTTACCAGACAAAGAGACGATAGTCAAAATATATGATGATCCTGATCGTTGTGCTGTCAGTTATAAATACGACACGCAAAATAATTATTCTCCCATTTCTGTTGTACACGGAAATGTATTAGAAAAACCCACAAAAAAAATAGTATTTCCAGCCAATTTTAATCATCATCTTTCAGCTAAGCAGTTGTGTGAAGTCAGCAGTAAACTGCTTGTAGCAAAGGCATCTTTTATAACTTACGATGGTTTTGGCAGAGTAGCTACATCCACTGATACGATGGGAAGAAAAGTTAGCAGAGAATATGATGGTGCAGGACGAGTGGTCACTATTATTGATCCTGCAGGAAACAGAATAAACAATATTTACAATTTGGCTGGTCAGATTATTCAAAAATGGATCTCCCCTATTAATAGTCACAAAAGATATCTGCTGTCTTCTGCACAATACAATGCGGCAGGAGAGCTGCTATGGAAAGCTGGTGAAGATGGAAGGAAAACGCTATATACGTATACATCTGATGGAAATATAAAAACAGTCACTACCCCTTTAGCGCATATTATATCATGGAAGTATAATGCAGTAGGTTTACCTGTAAGTAAAATGATTGACGGAAGAGAGGTCTCACATCTTGAGTATAATCCAGTGATAACTTTACCGGTTAAAAGAACTGATATAACCGGAGTCACAACATGGAGTTACAGTGATGATGGAAAAACACAACAATTAATACATACAGGAGTGGATGGTTACCAAAGCTACCAGTTTAAGTGGCAGTATGATCAAAACAGGAGAATGATAAGCATCACTGATATTTATGGTAATAAGACGATGACCAGCTATGATAATTTTGGTCGTATAAGTTCAATTAATTATCAGGAATTAAGCGGTATAAAAAAATTATTAGAATCCTTTGTTTATGATAATTTATCCAGAATTGTTGCGCTTAAGTATGGAAGTGGTATGCATCGTACTGTTAGCTATGATAGTTATGATCAGACAGAGAGTATCTCTGATACATTATCAAGTGGTCTTTTATCGTCATGGAAGTATCGTTATGATGAAGCTGGTAATATTATTTCGATAACACAGCAAAATGGAAATCAGCAGCGGGCAACGCAGCATTATAAATATGACTCTCTTAATAACCTTATTTCTATGACCTGTTCCGGATCTTCCGATCTGTCTCTTTGTCCAAGAGATACTTCTTTTTATACTATGGCTTTAAATCAGGCACCTGTTATTACCCGTCAAACCTATATTTTTAATCCCATGAACCGAATGGAAACAGTAAAAGAAACGCTACTAAATACGGACAAACAAGAAACTTTAAGTAAAATAACAGATTATAGCTACACTGATACACAGGCACCTTTACGGCTTCAAAAAATAACAACCACCCGGAATAATAACATACCAGTTTCAGCAAATTTTCTCTATGATAATGCAGGTAATATGATAACAGACAGTGAAGGTAATAAGATTGCTTACAATGCTTTAAATCAAATAACATCGGTAACAGATCCCCTTGGAAAACAGACACATTATTTTTATGATGGTAGTGGAAGAGAAGTTAAAGAGAAATCTTCTTCAGGAGATATTCGTCATCTGTTTTATACAAACAAAATGCTGGTCGGGGAAAAAATAAGTAATACACAAATGGAAACACACGTTATCAGTCATCTTGGTGTTGCTAAAGCGATTGATGGTGTGATCCATGAATATTATGAAAAAAACTATAAAGGAGATGTAACCAGTGTATTGACCAGAGCAGTAAATGGTGGTTATTATTTAAGTCAGCGCAATACTTATAGTCCTTATGGCATGGTATGGCATGCAAAGTCTGTTGCTTCATTACCATGGTATTTACAGACATACACTGGTTTTAATGATGAACAAACAGATCCTGCAACGGGTTGGCAGTTTTTAGGAGCAGGTCATAGAACCTATAATCCAAAACAACGTTATTTTGTCAGTGAAGATCCTGCCGGAGATGGTTATGCTTTTGGAAGCAATAATCCGGTAATGAATAGTGATCCCAGCGGCAATATGCCGAAATGGCTAGGCTCTTTTATGAATGTTTTGGGTTATGTCGGTACAATGGGTATGGCGGTATTTCATAACAAGTGGGCTAATGTCGTTGGAGTTGCTCTGGTAACAGCGCTTTCCTGTACTGCTGTTGTAGCTTCTTTAATGTGGGCAGGTGCTATGACGTCAACCATTATTGCTAATGTAGGTACTACAATAGCTGCCGGAAGTCTTGTAGCCGTATGTGCCACAATACCAACTAACAGAGGTTTAAGCATTGCCAGTGCAGTAACAGGTATAATGCTGATGGCAGTGAATGTGGTTATGGCAGGAATGTTAGCTTTTACCAGATCGGCGGCACTGCTACCAACAGAGGTAGAAGAGGCTTCATTAGAGGGAGAAGATGACTTATTGTCCATTAGCTCTAAGGCTGATGTAGATGATCTCAAAGTTAATGAAGGTATGGATGCAGATATATCTGAGGGTGAGTCTGACAAACCTGTTAAATTTATGAAGCAATATTCAGAGGTTGAACTCAATGCTGCGCTTGGTAACATATATGCAACGCTGGACATTTTTGCAAAAAGGATAATATTTGTAGACAATGAAGCCACAGTGAACAATATGTGGAGTGCCATAAACGTTCATATAAAAAACATGCAAAAAGAGGTATTTATTATACTCAACCAGGCAAGGATACTGAATAAATTCATAGTTTTGGATGATTTAGCAGAGTTTTTAGGTTTTGATGCTGCTTATGACCCTGAGCGTATTCCTGCACGTTTCACAGAATTGTACAGACAATTATCCCAACCACTAAAAACTATTGATGTTGATGAAGCTTCACAGATACTGAAAAATAGTCGTGATTATATATTTTATGAAAACAACATGACCATGGAATGTACTTTTTGGTGTCGTGATTATAATAAATTTAAAGCTAGAGGCATTAACTTTTTACTGTTAACAGGTAAAATGGAGGATAAGATCGTGGATCTCAATGGTTTGCTGATGGATTTTGCCGTTGATAAAGGCACTGAATTAGCTATTTTTTATTAAAAGCTAACTGATCATATACTCACTGATGATAATTTAAACTTGCGCATAAAAATTAAATTTTACCTGACAAAGGTGTTGGAATGAAAAAAATTTCTAAATCCAGAGAATGCTGTTCTGAACCCCAGTTCGGAGTTTTTGGTTTAATAAAAATCCTTGCTTTTAAACTGCTGATGCTGAAATAACCTTGTCATTCCG
>JAPORK010000113.1 GCA_026710285.1 Endozoicomonadaceae bacterium
CACTATCAACAAGATGCCATAGCTCACGTTAATTTGATTCAATATATACAACACCTGAAAATTCATGCGGAGAAAGATTAACCGTAACAACAAGGTCTTTTCGTCAGTTAAAAAAACAGATGTATCGACTGATGCCTTGTTATTAAAAATATGTGCAGCCAGTGATAAAGGGAATAAAATTGTATCATGGCAAGCACAAAGCATTCTCCTGACCTGCCTGTGTAAGAATTTTACTCCCTGCAGATCCAAAGTGATTCGTTGGTCCTGAAAAGTGCAATTGAGTCAATACACTCCAGCTCAGAGATTTTTGGCACAATATACCATATTTCATCGCTGTATAGCTTGTTTGTATCAGACAAATAAACCGTTATTTCTGCCTCCACGGTTCATTCCTGTGCAAGTATTTTTTCAATCATAAAAATTGTTTTATCTTATACAACCAAATTGAAATACTAAGTAAAAAAACAGCTAAATAATATTAACAACCATTTATCTATTTTTCAGGACCAATTAATTATTATACAAATTTGATAGTTACAAATTTAGAAAACAAACTAAAAATGCGTTTATTTGTTGCCAAACATAAATAACTGTGCTTTTTTATACGCTTAAAATAGAATTTAAAAATAAAATTTTACAAAATTTAAGATAAGAATTGATAGCTTTTAAGGTGCTGTATGAAAAAAGTTATAGATTATAGTTTATTTTTAATATCCAACTGCTTATCAGCTAACAGAAAGATAATAAAAAGTGTATTGGCTCTTTCATTGCTATGCTTTTGTTCGGTCTCTTTTGCTATTGAAGATGATGTTATAATTAGCATTATACGTGAAGGAAATGTAGCAACTGTTGATGCATTAATACAAAACGGTGCTCTTGAGGTTAACCAAACGCTACAAATCGAAGAAGCAGAGTTTTTCTCTTCGGAAAAGACTAATCATAGTTATACACCACTTATGGTTGCTGCCAAATCCGGACTCATAAACATGGTCGAATACTTCATTCAGAGGGGAGCCGTAATAGATCAACAGATCGATGGTATGACAGCATTAATGTATGCAGTTCTGCGGGAGCATAAAGACGTTGCCATATTTTTATTAGAAAAAGGTGCCAATGCACACTTAAAAGACGATTGGAATTTTACAACTTTAATGTATGCAACATTAGGAATAAATAAGCCAGCTGTAATATCATTACATCAATATCTGACTCTTTATGCCCCGAACAATCCAAACTTTAACCCCTTAATTGAGGCAGCGTTTAGGTGTGACATTGAAACTATAAAACGATTGATGGATGATAAAATAGATTCAGATATGCAAGGTATAATGTCTTTAATGGGTTTAGCCAGAACTAACAAAATACAAATTATAAAATTTCTTATTGACCTTGGAGTTGATATAAATGCACAAAATGACAATAATACAACAGCTTTAATATGTGCAGTAACAGCACAAAATGCAGAAGCTGTGGATCTTTTGCTTTACAATAACGCTAATGTAAATATACAAGATGGAGATGGTAACACGGCGTTAATATATGCAGCGACAGGTGAAACAAAAGAAATTACTCAGCTTTTGCTTGCCAAGCAAGCTAATACAGATATACAGAATAAGGAGGGTAATACAGCTTTGATTTGTGCAGTGAGACTTCAGAGAACAGAAACTGTTAAACTGTTGCTTGCCAGTGGAGCCAATATATATATAAAAAATAATGATGGTGATACAGCTGAAAGCTGTGCAGGAAAGACAAAAAATTCTGAAGTTATACAGCTCCTGGTTGAATACGACTCCAGCGTCAGGAGACAAAATCAGAGTAGTCACACTTCCTGTGCTCCTGTAATAATCTCTCCGGAGGGCTTTAATGTAGCCGGACCTCTGGGTAATCTTTATAATGATTCTGATATGAGTCAACCACTGAGTCAGTATCCTTTAACACACGCAACTGAAAACGACCGACAAGATCCGACAGCTCAGGTTTCTTTGGTTCAATATTTGCAAAGCCTGCAAATGTAGAAAAATATAGTCTGTAACTACAAGACCTTTTCATCAGTCAAAAAACAGATACCGACTGATGCAGGTCTTGTTATTAAAGCAGTACCGTCAGCAATAAAAAAATAATATGGTATTTTTATTATAATGAAGCAAAACATTTACTGGATTTAACGACATAAGAATTTTATCCTCTACAGATATTCATTAATTATTAAGTTATAAATTTAAAAAATAAATTGAAAATATATCTGTCTATTGCCAAATATAGAAAGTTGTGCTTTTTTTATATGACTAAGACAGAACTTAAAAAACACATTTTTACAAAATTTCAGATACAGATTGATAATTAAAAATTTTAAGGTGCTGTATGAAAAAATTTGTAAATTATAATCCATGCATAACACGTAGTTACTCATTAACTAACAGAATGATAATAAGAAACGCATTTTATCTTTTTTCCCTGTCATTACTATTTTTTTGTCCAATATCTTTTGCCATTGATGATTACATGATAATTGAAATCATACACAGTGGAAATGCAGCAGTTGTGGATAAATTAATACAAGACGGTGACCTTAAGGTTAACCAGACTCTGAAAATCGCAGAAGAAGAGTTTCCTCTTTGGCAAACTGTCGACAATGAATACACACCACTTATGGTTGCTGCTAAATCCGGGCCTATAAAAATCGTCACAAATTTAATTAAGCAGGGAGCTAGAATAAATCAACAGCTCAATAACATGACTGCATTAATGCATGCAGCTGCATGGGGAAATAAAGATGTTGTTATGTTCCTAATCAACAAAGGTGCTGATGTGCATGTAAAAAATAGTAATAATTCAACTGTTTTAATGCTTGCAGTACTGGGATACAGCACAACGGTTTCAATACTTTTGATGCAATATCTGGAAGAGAAAAATCCAGGATGTCTGACAAATATTGAACGCTTAGTTAAGGTAGCAAGTGGATTTGACGTTGAAGCTGTAAAACAGCTGGTGACTGACAAAACAGATGCAGAGGTTCAGAATATAATATCTGCAATACCTTTAGCTAGAGATAACAAAATACAAATCATAACATCCCTTATTAAAAGTGGAGTTAATATAAATGCACAAGATAAGTGGGGTAATACAGCTTTAATGTGTGCGGTGACAACACAACAGATAGAAATTATCAGACCTTTTGTTGAAAATAAGGCTGATATAAACATACAAAACAAGAATGGTGTCACAGCCTTAATGTGTGCGGCAGAAGGGGGAAGTACAGAAATTGTTGAGCTTTTGCTTGACAATAAAGCTGATGTAAATACACAAGATAAAGATTATGATACAGCTTTAATATGTGCAGTGAGATGTAAAAATATAGAAACTATTAAGCGCTTGCTTAACAGGAACGCTGATACAAATATACAAAATGATGATGGTGACACAGCTTTAATATGTGCGGCGAAATGTAAAAGTGCAGAAGCTGTTAAACTCTTGCTTGACAATGGAGCTGATGCAAATGCAAAAGATCAGCATGGTAGCACAGCCTTAATATATGCAGCAGAAAAGCAAAGCACAGAAAGTACAGAAATTGTTAAGATCTTGCTTGAAAATGGAGCTAATATAAATACACAAAATGAGGATGATAACACCGCTTTATTATGTGCAGCGAAACATAAAAATATAGAAACTGTTGGGCTCTTGTTTTTCCATGAAGCTGATGTAAATACTCAGGATAAGTATGGTAACACAGCTTTAATATATGCGACGGAAATGAAAAAAACAACAATGATTAATCTCTTGCTTGATAAGAAAGCTGATACGAATCTACAAAATAATAATGGTGACACAGCTTTAATATGTGCAGTGAGAATTCAAAGAGTGGAAGCGGTTAAACGTTTGCTTGATAACAGAGCTAATGTGCATATACAAAACAAAAATAAAAAGACAGCGTTAACCTATGCCAGGGAAGTAAATAATCTTGAAATTATAACACTTCTGGTTGAACATGGTGCTAATGACAGCATGTAAAATCTGAGTAGTGATGTTAGCTGATTGCTGTTATTCCATATTACATCTGTTGATAAAAAGCGAATACAGATGTTCATTTGTTTGTTTTTAAAAGGTTATTAAACGTTTTCAGAGCGTATACAGGAACAAAAAAATTTGAGCGATCCCAATAAAATCAACTGCTCAATTATAGATTACGGATATTTGTTATGGATTGGAAAAAACATCAAATTAACCAGACTTTAGATCGAATTTTGTTAAAACAGATCTGTTTTTAGAAATTTTCAGAGTATGTACAAACCAGAAAACTTATTAATTTGTAAATCCTGATTTTACAGGTCACCCTCATTAAAATAACTTTAACAATCAAATACTTAACCAATAATATCAATTAATATAAAAATACGTAAGAATTTGAATAAAAAGGAAAAACTATTTAAATAAGGGTATCCTGTCTGGCTTAACTCCCTCTATATATTTTTTTATATTAAAATTTTTTATTTTTTAGTTGAAAGTTGCTTCTTGGTTTTAGTACATTAGTATCTGTTGGCAAAAATAACACATGTTGCATATTTGTCTGTGGCGCTTATAATTTGCACTAACGCCCATATGTGCTACCTTACTTACCTCTACTTATCAGGGGGTTGATGGAAATTTACAGATAATTTTTATGATTTACGCATTTACTAACAACGTACCATTTTCCTGTCTTCAGACAGTAAGGATTATGAAAGTTGTTTGTTATTTATTGCTGGATTTTTGTTTTCAGATGAGTCTGTTTTTCGCAAATATACAAGAAAATATAAAATGAATAAAGCAAACTCTTTGTTGAGCAAAAGTCTAACCTCGCAGATTAAAGACATAACCACAATGTTGCAAGCAAAAAAAAGCTTACTAAAACAAAATGGCGGTATGAAATTTGGTCTGTTCAGGAAGATCTGGCTGAGTGGACTAATACTCAGATCCCTGGGAGCAGGCGCAACGCTGACAGGAACTATATTTGTACCTTTAAGTGGTACCATGCCAGCCATATCATTCAATACACTCAGGAAATACATGGTTTAGATCTGATTTTGACAGTACAAAATTGCTTTAGGCATATTTTCTGCTCCCAAAATGAGTAATGCAAAAATGAATATGATGACTTCGATAACTTCAACCGTACAATCGTCCGGTAAGTTTACTTACAAAGACTTCACCTGGTGTTTGTCCTTATTTGGTACAGCAGTAGGTGCAGGCGTACTATTCCTTCCAATCAGAGCAGGTGCAGGTGGTTTTTGGCCATTAGTTATCCTTACCTTAATCGCAGCACCAATGACCTGGTTTGCACACAAATCTCTGGCTCGTTTCGTGCTGTCGGCGGCAAACCCTAAAGCCGATATCACTGACACAGTAAAAGAGCACTTCGGAAAAGCGGGTGCAAACCTTATCACTTTTGCGTATTTTTTTGCTATCTACCCAATCGTACTTATCTACGGTGTTAGTATCACAAACACGGTTGACTCTTTCCTGACTAATCAAATGGGTATGGAGCCTGTTCCTCGCTGGCTACTCTCTGGTGCGCTTATCGCAGCAATGACAGCAGGCGTAGTATTTGGTAAAGGGCTAATGCTGAAAGCAACATCAGCAATGGTTTATCCTCTGGTATTCATCCTGCTGGCGCTATCTTTCTACCTCATTCCTGACTGGAATACATCAATTATAAGAGTATCTCCGGACTGGGGAAAAATACCTTTAATCGTTTGGCTGGCAATTCCAATTATCGTATTCTCATTTAACCATAGCCCAATCATTTCTCAGTTCTCAAAAGAGCAGCGTCGTATATATAGCGATAACGCAGTTAAGAAAACTGACGCTATCACTGGCGGTACAGCAATGATGCTTATGGGCTTCGTTATGTTCTTTGTATTCTCTGTAGTGCTTTCTCTGTCTCCGGAGCAACTGGCAACTGCACAAGAGCAAAATATCTCTGTGCTTTCTTACCTGGCTAACATTCACAAATCGTCACTCATCTCTTACGTGGGTCCGCTGGTGGCATTCGTAGCAATCACGTCCAGCTACTTCGGTCACTTCCTGGGAGCTCATGAAGGTCTGGTAGGTCTGATCAGGTCACGCTATCAAATTCCGGTAAGTAAAATAAAGAGAATATCTCTTATCTTCATCGTTACTACAACCTGGATCGTTGCTATTATTAATCCTGACATCCTGGACATGATTGAAATGATGGGGGCACCAATTATTGTGGCAATTCTGTTTCTGATGCCTGTATTTGCTATGCAGAAAGTTCCGGCAATGGCTAAGTATAAAACTTCAGTACCTGTACAGATTTTTACAGTAATCTGTGGTCTTGCGGCAATTAGTTCTATAATCTACGGTATTTTTTAATAGCTACTCTTTTATAAAGTGTGATTAATCCAGACACATAACGTTAAAAAAGTAAGGTCCCAATCCTCCGGGGCTTTAAGTGGTTGTGGTTATTTTCTCTCCCCCGATTTTAGATTATTATGCACCTCACAGGTTTTAAGGTGCTATGTCATTGTGATGGAGATAAAGCGTTCATCCGATCTGACCATCCGGGCATTTGCTTCCCTGAATACCCTGATAGATTTTTAAAAAATAAACTGCAGATATATGTCGGTTGCTAAATGTACATGATTGTGCTTTTTTATACGTTCAAAATAAAATTTAATGCCATAGTGTTAGAAAATTTTAGAGCTTTGGAAACAGAGCAGGGCATAGAAACAGGTGAATTTTAGTTAGTAAACAGCAATCGTAACAGGATGTCCGTTTCCTGCGTTTAATCCGGCGCCTTTACAATTTATTAATGCATGGTTTTGCTTATTGATCTGGCATACGGTAACAAAAGGATATTTGTCAACGTTATCAACAATATAAACCAGTGACATATTTGGAACTACAGCAATGCTCTGAGGGAAGGAAAAGGGATATAGTTTTGGGTTTTGGTCATCGGATCCGCTGTATCCTGTTTGTTTACACGGTATTTGTAAGTGACCATTTTTATCGATCGGACACTGAACAATAGCAGGTCCGTCACCATATGTTTTTGTTATATAGGCGGCTAAATTATCTTGAGAAAGAGCGATAAGTTTAGGGGATGAAACAGGTACCTTAACAATATCGGTAAAGTCACAACTGACCAATCCTGTACTGCTGATAGAGCATGGAAGAACACCAGGAGTAGTGCTGGCATAAAGCTTGGAATAACTTGAATTTA
>JAPORK010000300.1 GCA_026710285.1 Endozoicomonadaceae bacterium
CCATGACAAAAAAAGTGCAGAATGCTTTAAAGTAATTGAATTGATTTTTAATGATGCCAACTTAAAAAAATCTAATAAAGGAAGGTATGCAAAAAGAGTCTCAGAGCTGTTTAAAAATGGGTATGATCTCAATATTAAAAATGAAGAAGGACAACCACTGATTAAATGGTGTTACGAACAAGGGTATAAAGAACTGTTTTCTTTGCTGCTTGAAATGGGTGCTGATATTAATCAACAAGATGACAATGGTGATACAGTATTAATGTCGGTCTGTAAGAATGGTGATGAAACAACAGTTGAGACCTTATTTGAACAACGTGAAGATGTCGATATCTATTTGCAAGATAAAAATGGTTTGACAGTAGAAGATATGGCTTTAAATAATTGCCAGTCTGCAATTCTCATACGGATACTGGATTATGCCGAAAGTTTGGCTAATACTGATGACACAGCTAGCCAATAGAAACCAAATGTCTTTTAATTAACCACATGATAATGATAAGGCAAAAGGACTTGCCAGAATTTATGCCGGTTTTATATTACCCCCAAGGATATGAAAATGTAAATGATAGACCTCTTGTCCCCCTCCAGGTCCCGTGTTGGTAATCGTACGAAAACCATCCTCTAAACCCTGTGATTCTGCAATTCCTGTAAGCTTTAATAACATATGCCCCATCAACGGTTGATCTTCGGCTCTAAGTGCAGCAAGATTCTCAATATGTTTTTTGGGAATAACCAGCACATGAACGGGTGCCTTTGGATAAAGATCTTTAAACGCTATGCAAAAATCATCTTCATAAATAATGTCTGCTGCAAGAGTTCCTTCTACTATTTTACAAAAAATACAATCTGTCACGGTTTCTCTCCATCTTTATATAAGTTATATTTTGTGAGTTATCTTTTCACTATTAATACAAGTCCTGCTATACCTAAAATAACAGGAAAAAGCGGAAGGTGTGCATACCATTCAGGATAAAATATCAGAACCACTGCACTACCCACCATAATACTGCCTGTCAGTATATCCTTTCGGAAGCGACGCACCTTCCTGCTGGTTTGTTGCTGTTGCAATTTCTGCATTAACTGATGCACCAATACCGGTGTTTGTTCAATCCAGTCCGGCATCTGATCATGTATACGCTTAATAACGCTAAGAGGAGATACACGATTTTTAAGCCATTCCTCCAGAAAAGGCTGCGCCGTTGTCCATAAGTTTAATGGTGGATATAACTGCCTTCCAATACCTTCAACATTAATTAACGTTTTTTCCAGTAAAATGAGCTGTGGCTGTACTTCCATGTTAAACCGGCGGGCTATCTGAAATAACCTTAGCAATATTTGTCCAAAAGAAATTTCCACCAGCGGTCTGCCAAAAACAGGTTCACATACTGTACGTATCGCAGCTTCAAGTTCATGCACAGAGGTGTTATCAGGCACCCAGCCAGACTTAATATGTAATTCTGCTACCTTTCTGTAGTCATGATGAAAAAAAGCCAATACATTTCTGGCAAGATAACTTTGATCTTCTGGCGTCAGAGAGCCAACAATGCCAAAATCGATAGCAATAAAATAGGGTTTTGCCGGATTATCTGTATTAACTAAAATATTTCCCGGATGCATGTCTGCATGAAAAAAAGCATCACGAAATACCTGAGTAAAAAATATATTAACCGCTATTTCAGCCAGTTTCTTAATATTAACATTCTGCTTTTTCAGTGTTGCCACATCACTGACAGGCACGCCGTGTACATACTCCATCACCATAACATTTGGTCGACAATAGTCCCAATAAATTTGCGGAATATAGAGATCTTCTGAATCAGAAAAGTTACGGCGCAGCTGCGATGCGTTGGCTGCTTCCCGCTGTAAATCTAACTCATCAAAAAGTGTTTGTTGATAATCACGGACCACTTCTTTTAATTTGAGTCGTCTTATATCTGCTGAAAGTGCTGTTAATAACCGTGATACAGTATACAAAAGACGCATATCATGGAGGATGATTTTTTCAATTCCCGGTCGAATAATTTTAACCACAACAGATTGTCCATTGTGTAACGTAGCTCTGTGTACCTGAGCAACAGATGCTGAAGCAAGCGGCTCTTCCTGAAAAGAAGCAAAAAGTTGTTCAACAGATTTTGCAAAGGTTTGTTCTATTTTTTTTACTGCCTGCTCATGAGGGAAAGGAGGAACCTGGTCCTGAAGTTTACAAAGCTCTGCAACCAGATCCTGTGGTATTAAATCTGGACGGGTGGATAATAGCTGTCCAAATTTAACAAAAACCGGTCCTAACGCTTCAAGCGCCATTCTGAGGCGTTGCCCTCGCGGATAATTACAGGGAATCAGTCGCCATATACCAAACATCAGCACCCAGCGAAACCACCATGGCGTTTTTTTCCATGGAATAAGATTATCCAGCCGAAAGCGAAAAATAACCATTATAATTTTTATCAGACGAAATAATTGTAACAAAACTTAATCCTTATAAACATTATCTTTGATCCGGACAACCATTTTACTGCCCACATCAACCTGCTTAACACAGTTAGCCGACTTAATCTGTATGTCAATGGATAATAAGTGTGCATATTGGGACACATTTAAGCTTGTAAGCAATTAATCAACCATATCAGTTTCAGTACAAATGTTTCCAGTCGTTTCGTCAAAACCCCTGTAAACTGCTCTGTATCATTATGATAGTGAAAATACATTACAATCGTATCAATGTATCTGCTTCGGTCTGAGTCACTACAGGTTTGAATTACTGTAACTTATCATACATCAGCACAGCAGAAAATGCATTTTTACGTCAATATTCATGAGTGCACTGTAATCAGCTATATCAGAATGTGGCTTTGCTAATAATGATTAAATTGACTAAACTCAATTGTTATTCACAGGAACAATAAGTAATAAAACGCCATTTCTGAAAGCATCTTGTCTACGAATACAGCAATCTCTGTTTTCACTGTTGGTAAGATAACGACCCCAGTCTCTCAGATATCATTGAATCTCTCTAACCAATCTTCATTTTTACATGAGTCACAAAGGTTACATGCTATGAAATTCATAAAGTATCACCTTGTTATTTTCGCATTTATTTTTATTTCAATATTGCTTTTTAAACAAGTTAGTTATGCAGCTTTTGTTTTATCAAAAGACATTCATAAAAAGTCAGGAATCCCGGAACAACAAAAAACCAGCAAAGCAGTGCAGCAACAGCATAAAAAAAACAAACAACCGCATTCAAAAGCAGAAGCCGATCAGTCATCGATATGGTCCAATGCATTTACTTTTCAAAAAGTGTGGGGAACCCGGACAGACCCAAGAACCGGTATATTTTCTGCATGGTTGCAAGCAGGCAGCTTAATTAGTAATATGAGTCGGGGTCCTGATATCACTTTAAATATAAATTATAATAGCAATGCTTTCGCTAATCCTGACGGACTCGGTACAGGATGGAGCTGGAATTTGACGCACTTCAATCCATTAAATAATCAACTGACAACGTCTCAGGGACAAAGCTTTCAGTTGTATAAAATTGCTAAAGATCACTGGTGGCCACGTTATTATAAAGTAAAGGATATTCAAATTGATGGTAACAAAAAGGAAAACTTTGTTATTACTTATGCCAATGCATTAAAAGAGACACTTAACCATGATGGTTATGAAACGCGGCTGGAACAACAGGATGGCAGAGGTGTTAATTTTGATTATCTGCCTGGAACACATCTGCTAAATCGTATTACCGATGATTCAGGACATAAAATTTCACTAACCTATAGTGATAATTACATCAACGTTACCAGTTACAGTATTGACGGATCACCAGTTACTGTACGCATTAATCGTATTAACAGACAGTTACGTACAGTTTCCTTCCCGGTTACCAGTATTACTGATTACAAAACTGTTAATATAAATTATCAGGGATCTTTGTTATCAAAAATTATTTATCCTACCGGTTTAGTAAAAACCATAGATTATAACTGTAATAATGCAATGAAGTTGCCAACCATTAATGAGCAGTCACGTGCTATATGTGTTGTTACAAAAACAAATATTCATCCGGGTTTTGGGCAACCCGATATAGCGATTAGCTATACCTATGATGCAACTAACGCCAATGGACACAACTATCTTGCTCATAATTCGGGTTTAAGTTTTGTACAAAATTCAGCCAGCGATATCCTGTTTGATGCACCGAGTCACTACACCTATCAAACTACAACAGATAACGGAATCATTAAAGAATTATATACTTTCAACAAATATCACTTACTGATTAATACAAAAACAATTAGTGACAATGATAACCGTGTATTAACTGAATCACAAAATTTTTTCTGTCGTACAGATGTGAGTGATGGTTGTGAACAGACCAGTTTTAATCAGTTACCTCTTGCTTATGATCGCCCTTTAAAGACAGTAACCAGGACATGGGGTGATAACCCTGGCGAATTGCCATTAATAACCACTGTCATCAGACGTTATGATAACAGAGGGCGGTTACTGATGAGTAAAGACAGTTATGGTCGTGAGCAAAAAATAACTTACTGCTCTTCTGACAATAATACCAGTCTACCAGGTTGTCTGAAAGAACCGAAAGACTGGTCTGTGGTTTCATTGCTTCACAGTACAACAGCATCTGTTCCGGGATCAGATCTGCCTGCTATATCTAAATATATTCATTATCGTAAGCTTCCTAATATTAATGGTAAAGGTTATCTGTTAACAATAAGTAGCGAGGAGACTTATGCAGGCGCACATCATATTTCAATAACACGGCAGTATTATGATAATCCTGCCAATACTTTTACTTATGGTCTGCTTAAGAAAACATCATTTTATCAAAATTTAACTGCAGACTCAAATAGTAAACCAGTTGTAAAATATTATCACTATAGTGTTAATGCCAATCATTCAGTTAAAACCAGTTACAGTGAAACTGTTGTAGATGTCGATAAAGATAAACGACTACAATCAATGTCTGTCAGTTTAAGTTTATTTACTAATCAGGTGCTAAGTGAAACCGATGCTGAAGGTAAAAATACTAACCATTACTTTTATGATTATTTAGCACGTATAACCCGGATTAATGTAGCAGCAGGAACAGTATTTGCCACCAGTAAACATTATGATTACACCACATCACCAACGCTTAATCAGGTTTTAATCACTGCAGGTAATGGTTTAAAGCGTAAAATTATTTTTGATGGTGCAGGACGAAAATTAAAAAATTTTGATGAAACCATTTCCGATTCTGGAAAAGCTGATAATAAATGGATAATGACATGGAGAAAAATTTATGACAACCATGGACGTATAGCAGCTGAATATAGTTACATACCTTACAATATTAATGAAAATAAAAAACAAAATGCTGTCTATAAAACAATATCTCTTGCAGCAAAACCTGAATATGATAACCGTGGAAGAATTATTACTTTACACCTGCCAGATGGAAAAAAAATTATCCGGCAGTATGATGATGGTAAACGCTGTATTATCAATTACGAACAGGATATCAATGGTCACTACTCTTCTGTTTCTGTTGTCCGGAATAATGCATTGGGTAAACCGATAAAACAGATATTACTACCCGCTATGCAAAATCCGCTTGTCACAAAACTATGCAATATGCAGGCAGAAAAAATACCAGGTGCTCAAGTAACCGTTACAACCTGGGACCGCTATGGAAGACCTGTCTCAATGACAGATCCTACCGGAAGAGCAACGACTACACGTTACGATGCATTAGGACGTGTGATGGATGTAATTAATTCAGCAGGAGACAGAACACATAATGTCTATAACATCAATAATCAGGTGGTAGAAAAATGGGCTTACCCTGCTGACAGCAATAAAAGTTATCTACTTTTTTCCTCTGCATATGATGCAGCAGACAGATTGTTATGGCGTGCCGGAGAAGATGGAAAAAAGACCTACTTTACTTATACGGCAGATGGTCAGATTGCAACAAAAACGACACCCACAGGACATATACTTGCATGGCAATATAATGTATCAGGATTACCTGTACACGAATGGCTGGATGGAAAAACAATATCACAGACTAATTATGATCATACGGTGGTTTTACCAATTAAAGAAAGTGATATCACGGGCACAACAATTTTTACTTATAATGATGATGGCAGGTTACAACAAATCAGTCACTCCGGAAAAAATGGTTATCCAAATTATCACTTACAATGGCATTACAATCTGGCCCGCCAGGTAATCTCTGCACCAGATACCGCAGGTAATACAATAATTACAAAGTATGACAGACTCGGAAGAACAACCCAGGCTGTATATAAAATGAAAAATGGTACCGAAGAAATGCTATACCGGCTTATCTATGATGGCTTTTCCCGTGTTGAAAAAATTTATTATGGCAGTCGTACAAAAGGGTCAAAAAACAGTATTCGTACAATTAAATATGATAAGCTCGGACGTCAAAGTGATATAGCTGATTTTACAGAACCCGATAACAATCAGAACAAACAACGACTCTTTGAAGAAAAATACACTTATGATGCTGATGACAATATTACTCAGATTATTGAAAATGGCAGAGCAGACCAGCGCGCTACTCTGCAGTATCAGTATGATCAGCGTAACAATCTGGTTGCTATGTCCTGCACAGGATCAGCAGAACTACCGTTATGTCCAAGAGATACCGCATTTGCAGGTGTAGATACAAAGGAAGCACCGGTTATTTTGTCTCAACACTATACGTTTAATGATTTAAACCGCATAGAAAAGGTGACAGAACAACTGAGTGATATACAAAAAAATCGTAGTTTAAATAAAGTAATGACTTATACTTACGGAGATACTAAAACACCTTTACGTCTGCAACGAGTCAGTACTGCATGGAATCATCAGGCACCGGTGACCAAATATTTATCCTATGATGATAGCGGTAACATGGTCATTGATGGAGAAGGTAATCATATGACGTACAATATATTTAATCAAATTACCTCTGTCCTTATGCCTGATGGAAGACAAGAAAAATACACTTATGATGGCAGCGGTAGAAAAGTAAGTGAAAAATCTCCTACTGGTAATATCAATTATCTGCTTTATGTAAAAAAAGCGCTGATCGGTGAACAAAATGGTCATCCGGGCACAACGCATATGATCAGTTATCTGGGTGTTGCAAAAGCAGTTGATGGTGTACTTGATGAATTTTATGGCAGGAATTATA
>JAPORK010000314.1 GCA_026710285.1 Endozoicomonadaceae bacterium
TTTCAAGAGTTAGATTTAGACATGAAAGACCAAAAAGTCATGGACGTTTATAAGCAATTCAGCAACTACGGTACAATTGCTGCTTAAAACTGTCCGAAGTATTGGTTTAATAAAAAGTTTGCAATTTGTCTAAACCATGCCTGAATGAGCTTCTTTCAGGACACCCATGTTTTTTTATTTTAATATGTTCTCCTTCATCAATACGCCACATACCTGTTCGCTCAAAATATTGACCAATGTACTGATATGCCACATTTTTATCTTCCTTTTTTAAAAAAAATATTTTTTTAAAGCAATATCAATAAGTTAAGATTTTTTTTATGTTCGAATTATCATTTTGTATCATGTTCAGAATAAATCATCAATCTATGGTTGTCTTTTTTTTCTGTTAATGCAAAATGTGAATATAGATCGTTAATAAAAAAATGACGGTGTATTGTTCTGTTGCCTTTGATGACAATAGAAAAAGTTTTCATTTAATAGGTATTATGCCCGTTTAACCTGAAGTTAGTGGATTGACTATCGCAAAACACGTTGTTTTGATGCTTACGAAAAAATAACATCCGGTATCGGAGAAGTGCAATGAGTTAAGCGTAATGGGCATATAAATGTTAACTGAAACATGACTCATGGACTGAAAATAAAAACAGAGTAAAAAGAATGATAAAGATAAAGGATCTTCTTAAACCGGTGATTGGTTTAGTCATGCTGTTTACCCTCCCATCCAATGTTTATGCGCATGGTTACTCAGAGTTTCCCTCTGCAAGACAGAACATCTGTTTTGAACAAGGTGGTATCTGGTCAGGGAATCCTCCTAACCAGGCATGTGCGCTTGCTAAGCTTATATCCGGAGTTTACCCTTTCGTGCAGCGCAATGAATTTGCACACAATATAAAAGATTATAACAATATGAATGCGGTCAAAGCCGCCATTCCGAATGGAACATTATGCTACGCAAACGATCCGCAAAAAAAAGGTATCGGTGTTACTCATACCGCCTGGACAAGAACAACGATTAAGAAAGGAGTGTTGAAATATATATTCCGTGCCACAGCACCTCATAATCCTTCGTTCTGGCAATTCTTTCTCACAAAACGGGACGTTGATCTGTCCGAACCGCTGAAATGGGAAGATCTGGAGTTAATTCATACAGCTGAAGACGTTCAACCTGAAGAGGGTAAATATTACATTAATGTACCGATACCTTCCGATCGTTCCGGAGACGCTATTTTATTTGTCCGCTGGCAGCGCAGAGATCCTGCAGGTGAAGGGTTTTATAATTGTTCAGATATAACCATCACTGATGATGGCACTACTTCACCTGATTCTGTATCAAAAGCAAACCTCCACCGGGGTAGCTTATTTATACCGAATGGATTCAACCCCCCAAAAGAGGGTGATGTTGTTAAATACGACATTATCAATAAACATGGAAGTGTGGCACGCACCTTCGATATTCATATTGATTCAGCAAACATTAATGACTGGGCACGTCTGCTTGCTTCTAAAATTAATGGCTGGCATGAACAATTTAAAAATGGTGCTGTTTTCATAGGCGACTGGCATGAAGAAATGCAACATTATATGTATTTCCAAAATGATCTATCCCGAAACTACTTTAACGCAAAAGATAGCCAAGCTTCCGGTTTAATGATGGTTATTCGGGACAATAATGCAAGTACCGAACGTTTGGCTGGAGATATCTACGAGCTAAAACAAAGTGATAAAGTGGTTAAGGCTGGAGAAAAAGTGGTCATTTCAACAAAAGAGCCAGCTAATTTAACCCAAACGCAAGGTACAACTGTTAAGATTGAAAACAATGACTCTTCTTCTTTCATTATTGATACCAGCACAGTAAAACAAGATGAAACCCTGATCTTTTCTGCACATGCACTAAACAATAATCGCTCTACAACTTTCACATTTGAGGTTATTGCTGCTGACGATGAAGCAAAGCTTCCAGATCCGGATACAAACAAAAAAACCGTCAATGCCTGGGATTCATCTAAAATCTATCACGGTGGTGATAAGGTCTCCTATGCAGATAAACAGTGGAAAGCACACTGGTGGATTAAAGGCGGTGACAATCCGGAATCTGCTTACAAAAAAAATGAGTGGGGTGTTTGGCGACCAGCCAGTTGATTGCTTACTATAGCTGAATTGTAGTGCTATCTGACCGGATGCTAATTCTTGTGAAAGTAAGTGTTACGACAAGTCACTACAAACAAAGATTCACTACAGAACTGTTTATGTAAATTTAATCTGACAGCGGTCTGCTTTCATAAGATAGCAACCATCTGTCAGATTTAATAAGATTTATTTTGAATTATAAAACCAGGTTTTATCTTTATCCAAATGTGCGATCATGTCATTAAATACTTTAGCATCTGCTGCTTTTAATCTTCGCATAAGCTTCTCTACACGTTCAGGCTCACTCTGACCCTGAGGTATATTTTGCAATGGCTTCTTATCTTTCTTTACACGATCTCTTATTTGTTTAAATAATTTGGGTTGATTCCGCTGTATTATCTGTGCTCTTGCCCATATTTCAGTAGGTTTTACTTTGTCCCAGGAACTCCGGGGAACAGAGGCAGGTGCGCTATTAGTTGACATAGTTTGAACTGTAGCGTCTGCAGGAAAACTACCCATGCGGTTAGCTTTCCCTGAGGAATCCTGAACCTGTTCCCAGGAGTTTTTGGGAGTAGGGGAGAATGAACCATATCCATCATAATCTGATGTTGGTTGAGCTGTAGCGTCTGTAGGAAAGCTGCTCATAGGGTTAGTTTGTATCCCTGAAGTATCCTGAAACTGTTGTGGAAGTGGACTTCCAGACGGTGAGAGTGGTTCAGAATCAAGACCCAGAAGATCATCCACTGGTACTGTCCGTGGGGTATTTGGATCTTCTGTGACTTTTGCAGAATTTTTTGATTGCAGACTCTGTTGTGTTGAATGAGTAAATTCAGATAAATCCTGGATGACACTATCTGCACTACTCAGAGTTTCTTTATTGAATTGTTCATAGGGGCTAACTGTTTGTTTGACCGTTTCACTGCTTACAGCAGGATCAGCATCATTAAGATCTATTAGATCATCATCATTAAGATTTATTGGTGCATCATCATCTGAATCAAAGTCACGCACTATTACAGCAAATTTTTCAGGATCCTCTTGTTTGAATTTCCGCAGTGCTGCATCCAGATGATCAAACCGATGCCAATTTTCACCGCTTCTGCGCGGCATATTTGCTGTTGGATTAGGATCATTTACCACACGCTGTTTGATTTGCTCAAACCGTTCAGGGTTCTCCTGTTTTAATTTCCATGCTTCTTCCAATATTTGAGAAAGTGTCTTAAGAGGTCCTGCAGTAGTGCTGTTAAAACTTGTAGTGGGCTCAGGGTAAGAAGCAGCTGCCCTGCTACTTAATGTTTTAGCTGGAGTGGGGGAGTAATAATAAGGTCCCATTTGTGCATTGTTAGCAGCGGCAAATTGTTGTTGTTTGTTGATGCCCTCCTGCTGTCTTAATTTAGCCACATGCCTTCGGACATTACGGTACATTGCGTCCCCTAAAGCATCAGCCCCTTGCGATAAACCAAGTGCACTGTCGTAACGTTCTGCAAACTCAGCACGCGCTGCAACGCTTTCTTCCCCGGTAAGCCTGTCCACCAGTTTCATTGCTTCCTGTGAAGATGCTAACTGACAGGCAAGTAATGGTTTTGGAGAAAGCACGCTTGTTCCTTCATCAGCTTTTTGCTGACGTTGTTTAAGCTGATCATCCAGCATGCTCTGATAGTGAGCAATAACTGGTTGATACGTTTGCATAGCATCCTTAAGTACTTCTGCTGGTTGTACATGCAGTGCATCAATTTGTCCTTCAAGTGCTATAACCCCTTTATGCCCCTGAATAGTAAAGTCATCTACTCCCTCTTTCTGTAACTGTAACTTTAATTGATTAAGATCCGCAGTTAATCTGCTTTTTTGCAGGTTCATCTGATGTTCATGCTCTGCATGACACTTTTTAAAATGATGCGCCAGAGTAACCCGGTTTCCCTCTTTATCTGGCATACCTCTGTATAACAAATCATGCATGCAGATATCCCGTGCCATTCTTGGATTTTCTTTTACAAATAAAAAATCCTGCCCTATGGTCTGCCCATTAAATGCAGCTAACTCCTCACGGTATTCTCTTGCTTTTATCTCGCTTAAATGGCTGATCCGTTGCTGTTCTTGCTGATTGGCTTTTCTTACCTCAGGCACACTTCTAAGAACGTTCTGAAGACCTGTACCCCACTTTTCCATCGTGGTATCTGTTGCATTAAAATCCAGTGTTTTCAGTTTCCCAAAATCAAGCCCTCTGCCTTCGTCTACGGCCTTAAGCAGTTCAGCCTGAAGTGGAGTTATTCTGCGCACAAAGATACGTTTACTTTTTATGAGTCGTCTGAATTTGTCTACTTTTGTTCTTATGGCAATTATTACTCTGCTATTAACTATTCTGTGCCCCAGATGGCTTAACCTTCTTTTATTTCTGTTGGTGGTCTTTGCCTGAACATATTCTTTTGCATGTAACAACGGTCCTGCCATGGCCCGTAGTTTTGGTTTGATCTCCGGCATTGCATCCTCTCCCTGTTTTTTACCGACTTAAACTAAACTTAGTTGATTCGCTGGTAATTAACCAAACCATCTAACTAAATAGCTGTTGTTCTTTGTTTTTTATCTGTAAAAAAAGTCAGAAGGTTAAAAATCAGTTAATAATTTCATTTTAATGATTAAAAAGCTGCCAACTTGTTGTCATAAATGTTACACTCTTAGGCATTGAATATGCGACACAATAATAGTCATTAAAAACCACGTATATCATAAGGCTGAATATTTAATTGTAACTTACAGGTTGTTGTTTTATTTATGTCCGGAAAAGTTGTTTTAGTTGGTGTTGCCGGTGCTTCTGCTTCTGGAAAAACCTTGTTGGCAGAAACACTTAATGCAGAGTTACCCTGCAAACATCTTTGTGTTATTTCAGAAGATGCCTATTATAAAGACCAAAGCCATCTGTCGATGGAAGAAAGAGCAAAAACAAACTACGATCATCCGGATGCTGTTGATCACCATTTAATGCTGGAACATATGGAGGCATTAAAAAAGGGTCAAACCATAGAGATTCCGGTTTATGATTATACACAGCATAACCGCAGCAAAGAAACACGCACCGTTGATCCTTCCAAAGTTATTATTTATGAAGGTATTTTGCTACTAGTCAACCCACAAATAAGAGCGAAATTTGATTTACGCTTTTATATGGATACTCCACTTGATATTTGTCTGATCCGGCGTTTACAACGGGATACTTTTTCACGTGGACGCAGTGTTCAGTCGGTAATAGATCAATACCTAAGTACTGTACGCCCGATGTTTTTACAGTTTATAGAACCATCACGACAGTATGCAGACCTGATCATTCCCCGTGGAGGAAAAAATCAGATTGCCCTTGATTTAATCAAAACCAAAATACAGACCCTGATTGACTAACAGACCGATGTTAATTGAGAAAAGATAATGCGTATTGAAAATGATTTAAAACTTGGATTTTCCGATGTTTTGTTTCGTCCGAAACGATCAACTTTAAGTAGTCGCTCACAAGTTGATCTGGAGAGAACATTCAGGTTCATAAATGCCCAAAGGCAGTGGACGGGTGTACCGGTTATCGCCGCCAATATGGATACCGTAGGCACCTTTGAAATAGCAATGGCACTGGCTGATTTTAAGGTACTGACAGCGGTTCATAAACACTACAGTATCGATGAATGGCACCATTTTTTACAAGATAAAAAAAACAGCAACGTTCATGATTACGTTATGATAAGTACCGGCGTTTCAACAGCAGATTATCAAAAATTAACCACCATTTTAACCGCCCATCCAAAACTCTCCATGATCTGCATTGATGTTGCCAATGGCTACACCGAAGCTTTTGTTGAGTTTGTGGCAAAAGTCCGGCAAGCTTTTCCAGATAAAGTTATTGTTGCTGGCAATGTTGTAACCGGTGAAATGGTTGAACAGCTTATTTTAAATGGTGCGGATATTATTAAAGTAGGCATTGGTCCAGGATCAGTATGTACCACACGGGTAAAAACTGGTGTAGGTTACCCGCAACTTTCTGCGGTGATTGAATGTGCCGATGCCGCTCACGGACTGGGTGGACAAATTATTTCTGATGGCGGATGCACTTGCCCCGGTGATGTCGCCAAAGCCTTTGGTGGTGGTGCCGACTTCGTTATGTTAGGCGGTCTGCTTGCAGCACATGAAGAGTCCGGTGGTGAAATATACGAAGAACAGGGTGTTATGTATAAATCCTTTTACGGAATGAGTTCTGCCACCGCCATGGAGAAACATGCAGGCGGTGTTGCTGACTACCGTGCATCAGAAGGTAAAGCCATTGGACTGCCTTTCCGTGGTCCGGTGTCAGGTACTATACGTGATATTCTTGGAGGTATTCGCTCCACATGTACTTATGTGGGCGCAAAACAGTTAAAAGAATTGAGTAAGTGTACGACTTTTATTCGTGTGGCTGAACAGGAAAATCAGGTCTACTCATAACTTAGCTGATTTTCTATTCCAGCACACAAAAACAACAATGGTCATGATTAAGTTATGTCATCACTCTACACAACAACAAATACAACAGCGCTGACACCCTCTGCTGAGGCTGACCCTGCCAACCGGCTGGGTGTCAGCAGCGACAAAGAAGCGCTTGCACTGTTTTTGCGTCGGGCGGAACGTCGTTCGGCAGAAACGCTCAGGCGTTACACCCGAGAACTTATCAGATTCACCGCCTTTGCACGTAAAGCATTAAATAAAAATTATGCGGCTGTCACCCTGGCAGATGTTGAGCTTTATATCACTTTTTTGCAAAACCCCTGGCCCGAATGGAGAGTGCCGGGCATTAATAAAGAGATGCCGGAAAAGGTTTACTTTCCTTATGCCATTAAACCAGGTAAAAGTACTGATCAGATTATTGCGGTATTAAATAGCTTTTTTAACTATCTGCATACCACCGGTTACAGCCAGGGTAATGCTTTCGGTGCCTTCGCTAAAAGCGGTGAAAAATATGCTCGCGGACATGGTGAATCCCGCTATTTTTTTTGTGATGAATGGGAAGTTGTTCTGGACAGCCTTAAAAATTACCCGGAAGAAAGTGAAC